>NZ_JANNMI010000437.1:0-5640 GCF_031397715.1 Roseateles sp. | reverse complement strand
TGCTGGTGGTGGACGACAGCGCCACCAACCGCCGCCTGCTGGCGCTGCAGACCGCCAAATGGGGCATGGTGCCCAAGGACTGCGCCTCGCCGGCGCAAGCGCTTGCATGGCTGCGCAGCGATGAAGAGAAGTTCGATCTTGCGATCCTGGACATGCAAATGCCGGCGATGGACGGGCTTGAGTTGGCCCAGCAGATTCGCGCGATCAGGCCGAATTTGCCGCTGATTCTGCTCACCTCGCTGGGTCGCCAGGAAGTGGGTGAAATCGAAGGCTTGTTCGCCGCCTATCTGCACAAGCCCCTGCGCCAAAGCCAGTTGTTCGACACCTTGATGAGGGTTCTTAGCCTGCTCGCCGAGCCGCCTCTGCCAGCGGAAAACAAGCCCAGATTCGATCTCGACCTGGCCGCGCGCCAGCCATTGCGCATCCTGCTGGCCGAAGACAATGCGGTCAACCAGAAGCTGGCCCTGCGCTTGCTGAGCCAGATGGGCTACCGCGCCGACGTCGCGTCGAATGGTATCGAGGCCGTCGAGAGTCTCGAGCGCCAATCCTATGACCTGGTGCTGATGGACGTGCAGATGCCGGAGATGGACGGGCTGGAGGCGAGCCGGGAAATTAATCGCCGCTGGCCGGCGAGCCGGCCTCGTATCGTCGCCATGACCGCCAACGCCATGCAAGGTGACCGGGAGTTATGTATCGCGGCCGGCATGGATGACTACGTGACAAAGCCGATCCGGGTTGAGGCCTTGGTGCAGGCACTGCTGCTGGCGAAAGAGCGTTGAGATGCTGACGCCCCATTCAAACGGCAGCGACCCGGGTCCGCAGGCAGGCGCCAGTCGGCGGGCCGCGCTGAGTGAGTTGGATCAGAGCAGCCGTGAGGCCCTGTGGCTGACGCAGCTGCAAATCATCGCCGGCAATACGCGAACCGGGCTGTGGGTGTCCTTGGTCGGGGTGCTGATCTTCGCTGAGGCGCTGCGCATGAACGGCGCCGGCGTCGGTGTGTGGCTCTGGGCGGCGGCAAGTCTGCTGCTGACGGGCGCCTACTTCGTCGTCATCGCGCCGCTCCAGCAGGCCTGGATGCGCGCAGGTCGTTTGCCAAGTGCGCTCAAGCTGCAGCTTGCTTTTGACGCCTGCTATGGCAGTTTGTGGGGCGTCTCGGCGCAGCTCTTTTTTGCGACCGACACCGAGCGACTGATGCTGCTGACCTCGGCGCTCCTGCTCAATCTATTGGCGGTGACCATGGCTACGGCCATCTACCTGCCCAGCATGCTTGTTTTGGCTGCGACCTTGGCGCTGCCCTTTGTGCTGTCCGCTGCGTGGGCCGGCGGTGCGATGCCATGGATATACATTGGCGCGGTCCTGGCGGTTTTAACCACCGTTTTGGTGTGTGGCGTCAGCTACAACCGAGCGCTGATTGATTCCATTTTGATGCGCTTCGAGAACAAGCGCCTGGTTGACGAGGCCCAGCGGGCGCGCGCCGCCGCCGAGGCCGCCAATCAAGCCAAGAGTGCCTTTCTGGCCACCATGAGCCACGAAATCCGTACGCCGATGAATGGCGTTGTCGGCATGAGCGGGCTGCTGCTCGCGACCCCCTTGAATGAGGAGCAACGCGACTTTGCCGGCACCATCCGCGACTCGGCCGAGTCGCTGCTGACCATCATCAATGACATCCTGGACTTCTCCAAGATCGAAGCCGGCAAGCTCGATATCGAGTTGCAGCCCTTCGATTTGCGCGCCTGCGTGCAGTCGGCGCTTGAATTGACGCGCCACCGGGCGGCGCAAAAGCATTTGCGCTTGGTGGTGAATCTCGCCGACGACCTGCCTCGCTACATCCGTGGCGACACGGTGCGGCTGCGCCAAATCCTCTTGAACCTGCTGAGCAATGCGCTGAAGTTCACCGAACAAGGTGAGGTGACGCTGACAGCGTGGCCAGGCACGCCGGGCGTTTTGCATTTCAGCATTCAAGACAGCGGTATCGGCCTGAGCCCAGAAAGCATGGCCAGGCTATTCCAAAGCTTCAGCCAGGCCGATAGCTCAACCGCGCGCAAATCCGGCGGCACCGGCCTCGGGCTGGTCATCAGCCGGCGCCTGGCCGAAGCCATGGGCGGCGGCATCAGCGCCGAGAGTGCCGGCGCCGGACAGGGCAGCCTGTTCCGCTTTCACATCCACGCCGAGGCGCTGGCCGCACCTGCCACACTGGCCGCCAAGCCAAGCATCGATATGCAGCTGGCCCAACGCCACCCGCTGCGCATCCTCTTGGCCGAAGACAATCTGGTCCATCAGAACCTCGCGCTGAGGTTGCTCGGGCAGATGGGCTACCTTGCCGATATCGCCAGCAATGGACTAGAAGCGATCGACCGGATCGAGCGGCAGCCCTATGACGTGGTGTTGATGGATGTGCAGATGCCCGAGATGGATGGGATGGAGGCCAGTCGGGAGATCAACCGGCGTTGGCCCGAAAACCGCCCGCGCATCGTCGCCATGACCGCCAACGCCATGCAAGGCGATAAAGAGTTATGTCTTCAGGCCGGCATGGACGACTACGTGACCAAGCCGATCCGGCTGGAAGCCTTGGTCGACGCGCTGCTGGCTTGCCCGGCGGGCGGCAATGGATGAATGAATCGGATACCAGGGGGAAACAACGATGAATAGCAATCGCAGCAGCATCGATATGAGCACCTTCACCGAGCTGCAAGACGCGGCCGGAGCCGATTTCGTCGTCGAGTTGATCGAGACCTTCATTGACGATGCGCCGCAGCAGTTGCAGGCCTTGCGCGATGCCTTGGGGCGGGGCGATGAGGCGGGCTTTCGGCGCAGCGCGCACACGCTCAAGTCGAATGGCAATACTTTCGGCGCGCTCGCGTTCAGTGCCCTGGCACGCGACTTGGAGCTTTGCAAGATGAGCGACTTGGGTGCGCAGGGTCAGGTCTTGCTGCAGCGTCTGGAAGGTGAGTACAGACTAGCCGCGCAGGCCTTGAAGGAGCTACGCCATGCGACCTGAAGACCAGCGGCCCGGTCAGATCCTGCTGGTCGATGACAACCGGGTCAATCGCCTGCTTTTGACGCGCCATGTCAGCCAACTGGGGCATCAGGTCGCTAACGCTGAAAACGGACTGATGGCTTTGCAGATGCTGCGCCAAAAGAGCTATGACCTGTTACTGCTGGACATCGAAATGCCTGAGATGGATGGCTTCGAAGTGCTGGCGCAATTGCACGGCGACCCCGCCTTGCTTGGCGTGCCCGTGATCGTGACCTCGTCGCTGGAGGGGCTGGAGAGCGTGGTGCGCTGCATCGAGTTGGGCGCCGAAGACTACTTGAGCAAGCCGGTCAACCCGGTGTTGCTGAAGGCGCGTATCAATGCCAGCCTGGAGAAGAAGCGCCTGCGCGACCTGCAGCGCGATATGGTCAGCCGCTTTGCCACCTTGGAGGTGGCGCAAGACCTGGCGAGTTCGGGCTTTGCCTTGGGCGGGCGGCGCGTGCGGGCGACGGTGATGTTCTGCGATATCCGCGGCTTCACCGGCATGGTGGAGCAGCAAACGCCCGAGGAGGTGATCGAACTGCTGAACACTTATTACACCCTGATGTTCGATGCCATCAGCGGGCTGGGCGGGGTGGTCAATCAGATGATTGGGGATGGGCTGATGGCGATCTTTGGTGCGCCTCAGCCTTTGCCCGAGCATGCGGCTTGTGCGGTGGCGGCGGGGCTGGAGATGATTGCGATGATGGAGCAATTCAGCGCCGAGCAAGTGGCCGCGGGCCGGGCTCCCTTGAAGATCGGCGTTGGCATTGCCACCGGCGAGATGATTGCCGGCTACACCGGTACCGATGCGCGAGCGACCTACACCTGCATCGGCGACACCGTCAACTTGGCGGCCCGCCTGGAGGCGCATACCAAGGCGGCGCAGCGCGCGATTTTGATCGACGCCGCCACCCAAGACGCCTTGGGCGACGAGGTGGCCACCGAGCCGCTCGGGCCGGTGCTGTTCAAGGGCAAGGCCGAGCCGGTGCAGGTGTTTGCGGTGCAGACTTAGGCGAGCACCACCAGGCCGCCAACGTCCTGCACCAACGCCGTCAGCGCGCCGCTAGCGACCAATTCAAACGCATGTGCAATGTCCGGCGCCAGGTAATGGTCGGTCGGCATAGCCGGGCAGGTTTGGCGGACCAGCGCGTGCACCTGCTCAAGTGCGGCCGAGCTTTGCAGCGGACGCAGAAACTCAAAGCCCTGCGCGGCGGCCAACAGCTCAATGCCGATGATGTGGGCGGTGTTGTCCAGCATTGGCCCCAGACGGCGCGCGCCGAAGGTGGCCATCGAGACATGGTCTTCCTGGTTGGCGCTGGTCGGCAGGCTGTCAACGCTGGCCGGGTGAGCGAGCGATTTGTTCTCGCTGGCCAAGGCTGCGGCGGTCACATGCGCGATCATGAAGCCGGAGTTCAAGCCCGCTTCTGACGTCAAGAAGGCCGGCAGGCGCGACACGCTGGTGTCGATCAGCATCGCGATGCGGCGCTCGGCAATCGCGCCGACCTCGGCAATCGCGCAGGCCAGCGCATCGGCCGCCAAGGCCACCGGCTCGGCGTGGAAATTGCCGCCGCTGACCATGGCGCTCGACCCGTCTTCGTTGGCAAAAACAAGCGGGTTGTCGGTGACTGCGTTCGCTTCGCGCAGCAAAACGTCACGCACATAACGGCTTTGGTCCAGGCACGCGCCCATCACCTGCGGCTGGCAGCGCAGGCAGTACGGGTCTTGCACGCGCTCGTCGCCCTCTTGGTGCGAGGCGCGGATGGCGCTGCCGGCGAGCAGCTCGCGGTAGGCGGCTGCCGTTTCGATCTGGCCGGGCTGGCCGCGCACCGCGTGGATGCGAGCGTCGAACGGGCCGTCGCTGCCGCGTGCAGCGTCCAGGCTCAGTGCGCCGCTGACGATGGCCGCCGCAAACACGAGCTCAAAGCGCAGCAAACCCTCCAAGGCCAGCGCCGTGCTGGTCTGCGTGCCGTTGATCAAGGCCAGGCCTTCCTTGGCTTGCAACACCAGCGGTGCAATGCCGTGCTTTTGTAGCTCGGGCAGGGCAGGTTTGCGTTGGCCGTCCACCAACATTTCTCCCTCGCCCAGCAGCGCCAGCGTCATATGGGCGAGCGGCGCCAAGTCGCCCGAGGCGCCGACCGAACCTTGTGCCGGCACATAGGGGATCAGCCCGGCATTGAAGACCGCCAGCAGGCTGTGCACCACGTCTTCGCGCACACCCGAATGGCCGCGCGCGAGCGAAGCGGCCTTGGTCGCCAGCATCATGCGCACAACGCTGGGCTGCAGGGCTAAGCCGACGCCGACGCAATGCGAGCGGATCAGGTTGAACTGCAGCGTGGCCAGGTCTTCCTTGCTGATGCGGGTGGAGGCCAGTTTGCCAAAGCCGGTGTTGACGCCGTAGACGGGCGCGTCGCCGGCGGCGGCCTTTTGCACCACGGCGGCGGCGCGGCGGATGATCTCGCTGCTGCTGGCGTGCAGGCTCAGCTGGATATCGCCGTTACGGATTTGGCGCAATTGGTCCAGCGTGATCTGGCCGGGGGTGATTTCTATGGGTGTCATGGCATTCTCAAAGTAATTTTGGACGCAGAGTTCGCGGAGGGACGCAGAGGACGCAAAGAATAAGAAGG
>NZ_JANNMI010000427.1:0-3038 GCF_031397715.1 Roseateles sp. | reverse complement strand
CATCGTAGAAGCGGCAGATCAGGTTGACCATGGTGCTCTTGCCCGAGCCGCTGTGGCCGACCAGGCCAATCATCTCGCCCGGCTTGATGTCCAGCGAGAGGCCGCGAATCACCGCCCGGTTGCCATAGCGGAAACCAATGTCCTGAATCTGTATGCCGCCCTGGCAGTTCTGCAGTGGCACCGGGTTGACCGGGTCGGGCACATTGGAATGGTGGTCGAGGATGTCGAAGATGCGCTTGGCGCCGGCGGCGGCCTTTTGCGTCACCGAGACGATCCGGCTCATCGAATCCATGCGGCCGTAAAAGCGGCCGATATAGGCGATGAAGGCGGTCAAGATACCGACGGTGATCTCTTGCTTGGAGACCAGATAGATACCGTAAGCCCACACCACCAGCAGGCCGAACTCGGTCAGCAGCGACACCGTCGGGCCGAACAGGCTCCAGGTCTTGTTCAGCTTGTCATTGATCTTGAGGTTGTTGGCATTGGCCTCGCGAAAGCGCTGTGCTTCGCGTTTTTCTTGCGCAAAGGCCTTCACCACGCGCACGCCGGGGATGGTGTCGGCCAGCACCGAGGTGACCTCGCCCCAGACGCGGTCGATCTTCTCGAAGCCGGTGCGCAGGCGGTCGCGCACCAAATGAATCATCCACGAGATAAATGGCAGCGGCACCAAGGTGACCAGCGCCAGCCAGGGGTTGATCGAGAACAGAATCGCCGCCGTCATCAAGAGCATCAAGACATCGGTGATGAAGTCCAGCGCATGCAGGGACAAAAACACGCTGATGCGGTCGGTCTCGGAGCCGATGCGTGACATCAAGTCGCCCGTGCGCTTATTGCCAAAATACTCCAGCGATAGGCTCAACAGATGCTCAAAAGTGGCGGTGCGCAGATCAGCAGCGATGCGCTCGGACGCCAGCGCCAAGATGTATGTTTTGGCCCAACCCAGCAACCAAGATACCAGCGCCGCACCGAACAGTCCGCTCAGGATCAAGGCCACCAGATACGGGTCGATTGCCTGCCCGGCCTGAAACGGGATCAAAACCCGGTCCATCAACGGGATGCTCAGATAGGGCGCCACCAGCGTCGCGCCGGTTGAACCCAGCATCAGCAAAAAGCCCAGCAAGAGCTGCCCCTGGTAGGGCTTGGCAAAGCGCGCCAAGCGCAGCAGCACCCAGGTCGAAGGCGGCGTGTGCAGTTCGCGCGCGCAGGCCGGGCATGCCTCGCTCTCGGGCGGCAATGGCGCCTGGCAGCTCGGGCAATACTCGGTGTCGTCGATCTGCGCCTGCTCATGGGCGCCAGCCGACTCGATGCGCCGCGTGAACATGTCCTGCCAGCGCTGTGCTTGCAAGTTCATCGCTAACGTGAAGCGCCACAGGCTCAAGCGCCCCTGGGCATTCAGCAACTCCAAGGACCCCACACCCGCGTGATCCGAGATTTGCATGCGCAAATCAGCGCTCAAGGCCCAGTCCGACCATTGCCCAGAGGCCGGGTCCCAGGCCAGCAGGCGCTGCTCGGTCAGCACCAACAGGCCGCGCGCGAAGCGGGACTGTGAATCCAAGTCAACCTCCAGCGGGGCCAACACGTTCTCATGCGGCAGTAGTCGCGCTTGGAGTTCGGGCCATCGCGGGTGCTGCAAGGACACTTCAACTGACATGTGATGACGCAATCTATTTTTGGGCCGGCCGCCTCAAACGGGTCGCCGGCAAGGTCTAGCCTTCGATTTTCACTCATCAAGCAACCGCGGCTGCCGAAATCAAGCACATTGGCGCCGCCGCAGCGGCCAAGCGTTGCCCAAACGTTACGTTAGCGACACCTTGGCTCGGCTCATCAAAGCGGCTCTCAAAGGGCGCACAATTGCGCCAGTTTGGAAATCCACTCCCCTGCATTCGGCTCTTCAACAGCCCCCAACCTCCTCGTCACACATGAGCAAGAAAGAAGCCATCAAGCTGCTGCGCGTCAACTATTTGCGCGGCCCCAATATGTGGACTTACCGTCCCGTGCTGGAGGTCTGGCTCGATTTGGGCGAGCTGGACGACTGGCCCACCCATTTGCTGGACGGCTTCACCGACCGAATGACCAAAGCGCTGCCCGCGTTGATCGAGCATCATTGCGGCGTCGGCGAGCGGGGCGGCTTTTTGCAGCGCCTGGTCGAAGGCACCTGGTGCGGCCATGTGCTCGAGCACATCGTCATCGAGCTGCTGAACCTGGCGGGCATGCCCACCGGCTTTGGCCAAACCCGTTCGACCAGCCAGCGCGGCGTCTACCGCATGGTGTTCCGCGCCCGCGACGAACATGTCGCCCGCAGCGCGCTCGCCGAGGGTCACGCCTTGCTGATGGCCACCATCAATGAAGAGCCTTTCGATGTCAACGCCGCCGTGGCGCGGGTGCGCGAGAAACTCGACGACTGCTACCTCGGACCTTCGACGGCCGCCATCGTTGCCGCCGCGACCGACCGCCGCATCCCGCATATCCGCCTGAACGACGGCAACCTGGTGCAGCTCGGCCATGGCGCGCGCCAGCGCCGCATCTGGACCGCCGAGACCGACATGACCAGCGCCATCGCCGAAGGCATCGCGGGCGACAAAGACCTGACCAAGTCGTTGCTCAAGGCCGTTGGCGTGCCTGTACCTGAGGGCGTGGCGGTCAAGACCGCCGAAGCCGCCTGGGAAGCGGCCGAAGACCTCGGCTTGCCGGTCGTGGTGAAACCGTCGGACGGCAATCACGGCCGCGGCGTCACCTTGGACCTGAATGCACGCGCCGATGTCATGGCGGCCTTTGCGCTGGCCGAGCAACATGGCAGCGAAGTGCTGGTCGAGCGCTACATCCCCGGCAACGAGCATCGCCTGTTGGTGCGGTTGAGCGGGAACTCTTCGGTCAGGCCGCGGCGCGGGTCGTTGTTGATCTGTGAGTCAATCAGTTGGGCGACGGTTTGCACGCCGTCGCCGGTGACATAGGCCACCTCGCCGCGTGCAGCCGCCACCACCCCCCCCCCCACCCCCAACAGGCGATGCAGGTTTCCGGGGGTGTTGCGCTAGACCAGC
>NZ_JANNMI010000382.1:0-12649 GCF_031397715.1 Roseateles sp. | reverse complement strand
CTCCTCAGGAATTACGGCTCCCGGCAAAAGTATGTCAATGAGGTCATGGGGTACAACAGCCGGCTAGACCCGATTCAGGCTGCCGTGCTCCGAGTGAAGCTCAAATGCCTGACGGAATGGAACGCACGGCGCGCCGAAATCGCACAACTTTACCTTCGCGGTCTGCTGGGGATAGATCTAGTGCTTCCGCACACACCATCCTGGGTTGGCACCGCGTGGCACAACTTTGTGGTGCGGACACCCCATCGCAATGCCCTGCTGGAGCACCTCAATGCCAACGGCGTGGGTACCCTAATCCACTATCCCATTCCACCGCACCTCCAGCAGGCCTATGCATCGATGCAAATCTGCGAAGGCAGCTACCCCCTCGCCGAGCTTTTCGCCACCGAGTTGCTGAGTCTGCCCATAGGGCCGCACGTCAGCCGAGCTGATGCAAACACCGTGATTCGCCATGTCCGCAGCTTCTTCAACTCGTAACCTGTTTAAACGCAAAGTCGCCTACGCCCTCATGTACTTGGTGCAGCAGGTTCGCATCGTCATGTTCAGGTGCCTTTCGACCGCCAGGGCGGACGGCCTACCCACGCTGCATCAGCCGCTCCAGATGATCGGCGATGGCTCAATCCGCTTTGGGAAAGATATTCATATCGGAGTTTTTCCGTCGCCTTTCTACATGAGCGGATACGCCTACATCGAGGCTCGCGGCCGCAATGCTGTGGTCGAATTGGGCGACGGAACGAAAATCAACAACGGGTTTGTGGTGATCGCGGAGCACACGTCCATCATCTTGGGTCGGAACGTCTTGATCGGCACCAACGTCGAGATTTACGACTCCGATTTCCACGGCCTGCATCGGGAAGCACGATTGCGATCGGATCCCGCATGCGCGCGGCCGGTAGTAATTGGAGACGAGGTCTTCCTAGGCTCCAATGTCAAGGTCCTGAAGGGGGTGCGTATTGGCGCAGGCTCGGTTGTTGCCAATGGTTCAGTTGTTGTGAATGACCTTCCCGAAAACGTAATCGCCGGAGGTATTCCGGCCAAGGTCCTTCGCGGTATCCAATGAGTGACTCTCATCGACAGATCTTCAGGTCGACCGCTATCACGGGCGGGGCCTCCGCCATCACGCTTTTGGCTGGCATGGGAAAGATCAAGGTACTTGCGCTTCTCGGGGGCCCGGTTGCAATAGGCTTGATGGGCTTGATTCAAAACGTTTTGAGTACCACCGCCACGGTGGCGGGTTGTGGCCTCGCCAACAGCGGTGTCCGAGCCATCGCGGCGCACTCCGACGAGCCCTTGCTTGTGGCGACGATCTGGAAGACGTTGGTATGGGCAAGTCTGGCGTTGGGATTAGTCGCGGGACTGGGATTGCTGCTGGCCGGACAGCCCATCGGATCCCTCTTGCTCGGGCAGGCATTGACCTTGGACGAGTGCCTCATCCTCTCCCTCGGCGTGATCGCGACGTTGATGTTCACGACGCAGACGGCACTCCTGCAAGGGCTGCGGCGCATTGGAGATCTTGCGGCCATCAACATCGCCGCCTCCTTGGTCGGCGCCGTGGCGAGCCTCGTTCCGGTATATCTGAAGTTGCCGCACGCTGTGCTTTGGTTCGTCGCCATCGCGCCCGTCTCCAGTGCACTGTTCGCTTACGTCGTTTTGCGTTGGAAGAAGCTTCTCCCGCAGAAGGCCGCCCCAGGGGCGACAACGGCCTCAAACCTAGGGGAGCTGTTCAAACTGGGTCTTCCCATCATGGCCGCTAGTGTTGTAACCCTCGGTACGCAATTGCTGGCGCGGTCCCTCATAGCCAATCGTCTGGGATTGGAAGCCAGCGGGCACTTTCAGGCGGCATGGTCGATCTCCACGACTTATATCGGATTTATTCTCACGGCCATGGCCGCGGACTATTTCCCAAGGCTGGCCGCCATGAGCGAGCGGCCAAACGAAGCGGCAGCGCTGGTCAATCAGCAAATTGAGATGGCACTTACGATGGCCGCCCCATTCGTTATGGCGCTCATTGCCTTTAGTCCTGAAGCTGTGGCGATCCTCTATTCAAGCGAATTCAGCGACGCGTTCGATTTGCTTCGCTTGCAGGCGCTTGGAGACATCCTCAAAATCCTTTGCTGGCCCATTGGCTACATCCTGCTTGCCACAGGCCGCGGCAAGCTGTTCATCGCAGCCGAGGCTATCTGGAGCGTCAGCTATCTTGGCCTGATGTACCTGTTCATCGACAGCATGAACTTGAGCATTGCCGGCGCAGGCTTCGTGGGTGCCTACTTTGTTCTGCTGGCGTATCTGGCGCTATGCGGAAAGCTGCTGATAGACTTCCACATCAACATGCGGAATTTGGTGTTCATGGTCGTGCTTTTGGTCATCGGCACCGCCATGATTCTGACCGTACCTTTCGCGCATGCCGTTTACCTGCACGCCATCTTGGTGTTCATGGTTGGCGCGTATTCCCTCTTGCGGCTTGACCGACTGATCAACATACGCGACCTGATCCGAAGCCGCTTGGGGCGGAACTAATCTCGGCGCACCGCCCACAAACAGAAATTTCATGACCCTAAGTGTTCTCATACTCTCCTTCAATCACGCCCCGTACATCGGTGAGGCGGTGGCCAGCGTGGTCCGGCAACTCGAGTACGTCGACCATATCGAACTTCTTATCCTGGACGACGGCTCCACGGATGGCACCCGAGAGATCCTCGAGGGTCTACAAATGCCTCCCAATATTTCTCTGCGTCTATTCCTCAACGAGCACAAGGGCGTCGAGGCGATCGCCGGTAACTTCAATTTCCTGATCACGAAATCCGCCGGGAAGTACGTCAGCTTTCTGGCTTCTGACGACTACTTCCCGCCAGAGGCCTTCAAGCAGCAGATCGCCCACATGGAGCTGCATTCCGCCACCCAGCTTGTGTACGCCAACGGCGTCAACATGAGTGACGGCCAAGCGTTGGGTCGATTGCACGTCGGCTTCGTCCGGCAGGCGCTTGCCACTGGCGACGCTGGCCAGGTCGAAGCTGCACTCACTTCCTCTGTGCCCCAGCTGTATATCCAGGCGCTACTCGTACGGCGCAGCTTCTTCGAGGGTTTCGCGCCATTCGATGAGACGTTGATCGCTGACGACTGGGCCTTCAACATTCGCGTATTTCGCCGATTGCGGACGGAGGGGTCGGCATTTCACTTCTGGGACGGCATTGCTTTCCACCGTCGACTGTTGCTGTCCAGCACGTCCAACAACTTGCGAGTCCACTACCACCGCATCTTGCAGGTCGCTCGGAAGTATGTTCCCGCCAACAGCGATTCGTTCTTCGCGTACTTCTACCTTCGCTACGCGAAAACCTTTATTCGCCAACGCATGCCCCGCCGAGCAGTGTCTATGATCTGGCGTTTATTCCTCCTGAAGATCGGCTCCCGGCACCACAGCCAGGGGCTTGAGCAATTGCTCTGATCCTGCCCTGCTATGAGCCAAATTCCAACCCAACTGCTGGTCGTCGACAACGCGCATATCTACCGAACTCCGGACGGCAAGTATTACGCGCCCTCGCTTTACGACAACACGTTCTTCAACCGGTACCTGGCGGTGTTCGACAAGGTTCGCTTTGTCGCCAAGACGAAGCCGGTTGAGACCATCGATCCACGACGATTCATCCATATCGACGCGCCAGGTCTTGAGATTCACGAACTCCCCTGGACGCAAGGGCTGTTCGCGCTTTTGCGCAAGCTGCCTTCCGTGTTGGCTCGATACCGCAGCGCATCCGCGCAGACGGATTGCGCCATCTATCGGGTCAGCCAACTCGAGAGTTACATCGCCTTCCTGTTTCGTGATCGCCAGCAGCCTTTCTATCTCGAGGTGGTCAATGATCCCGAGACTTTCGTGCACATGCCCCTGATGTTCCGACGAGCGAATCAGTTCATGTTGCGCACCATGCTGAAGCACGCGAACGGCGCGGCATTCGTCACCGAGCGCGTTCTCCAGGAGAAGTACCTGCCGGAATCTCAACAGCGGGATCCCGCCTTCGAAAGATCACACTACTCTTCGATCGAGCTAAAGTCAGATTGGATGTCACCGCCGCGCGAATTCCTCGCGCCTTTGGCTGCCGTTCGCCTCGCTCACGTTAGCAACTCGATCGACAACGATATAAAGGGACACCAGACTGCGATCAAGGTTGTACGCCGGCTCAAGGATCAGGGGCTAACGGCCTCATTGACCTGCATTGGGGAGGGTACCTTTGTGGACGACCTGAAAGCCCTGTGCAAGAAACTGGGTGTGGACGGTCAAGTGGACTTCGTGGGTCGCATCCATGATCGAGCAGAATTGCTGCGTCAGCTTCACCAAGCCGACGTGTTCCTGTATCCCACCCGATTGGAAGGTCTGCCGCGCGCAGTGATAGAGGCGATGGCGGTCGGTTTGCCGACACTCTCGACGCCCATCGCGGGGATCCCGGAGTTGCTCAACGCCGATTACATGTTCGAACCCGATGACGTAGAAGGGTTCTCCTCGGCAATCCTGCGTCTGCGACACCAGCCCGACGAACTTTCCGCCATGAGCCGTGACAATGTTCAGACGGCGGGCAAGTTCTCGAAGCAAATCCTTGATGAGCGTCGCTCCCGATTTTATCGGAGCCTGCGATTCCGCACTGATGCATCCGTGTGTCAATAGAGCCATTTATAGAGCCTTAGATGCGAATTCTGTACCTCACGGGGCGGGAGAATCCGTTCTACAACGAACTCCGGAACGATGTGGAGGGCGTCTACGCGACGGAGTTCTTTGCGAGTGATTCTTTACTGTCCAAATTGGCACGTCGCGTAGTATTGAACACTCCTGGAGCGTCGGTGGCATCGTTCTTCAACAAGTGGATCCACTCGATTGATCAATTCGACGTGATAGTGATCTACGGCACTATCTACAGCAATAGGATCGCTGATGCGTTGATTTCTCGCGGGTACAGGGACCGATTGATCCACTGGTTCTGGAACCCAGTTTCACCGGCAGATCGCATCGAACTGCTGAAAGCGCAGGGGGTGCCCATCTATACCTTCGATCCGACCGACGCAACACGCTTCAACCTACGTCTGGAAACAACCTACTATTTTTCGTCGTTGTCCTTGGATTTTGAGGGGGCCACTCCTGCCTTCGATATCTACTTCGTCGGAGGGGACAAGGGCCGCTTGACTCAATTGTTGAGGTCCAAGCAGGAGTTCACCGACCTTGGGCTGACCAGCACCTTCCACATAACCGATACCGGGCATAGGCAGGTGGGAGAGGATTACCAATTTTCCAAGTTCATCCCTTACACCGAAGTGATCGGCAATATCCAGAAAGCCCGCTGCCTTCTCGACTATGTCCAGGAGGGCCAAACAGGCCTTACGCAACGCCCCATGGAGGCACTGTTTCATCGCAAAAAGCTGATCACCAATGATCGAGCTATTGCGAGCCAAGACTTCTATCGTCAGGAGAATATCTTCATCCTCGGCCAAGACGACCCTACTGGCTTAACAGCCTTTGTCCGGACTGAGTTTCAGACCGTCAGCCCGGATATTGTCGCGCGCTATGACTTTGCGAACTGGCTACGCCGTCTCGTCGACTCTGCTCAGTCGTCAGCGGTATCGTCCGCACCGGCGCGATGATCATCTTCCTGCTACTCTTTTTCGCTGCGACATTCTCGATCACGTCGCCGAAAAGTAGACCGGCCTTCTTCCTACTTATAGCCATCGTCTACCTAGCGATAGCTGGCAATCTGGACAACCCTGACCGGTTCTTCTATGTGGAGAATTTCGAAGGCATCAAAACCGGAGACCAGGATGCCAGCTTTGAGCCGGGATATCAAAGCTTGGCTCGCATTGCCGCGCTGCTTGGCCTCGATTACGGTGCTTTTCACTTCGTTCTCACTGGAGCTGCGCTGCTACTGATATGTACAGCCATCATGGAATTGACGGACAGGCCCGCTTTGGGTCTGCTCGCATACCTTTTCTTCCCGTTCTTCTGGGACGTCACTCAGGTTAGAAACTTTTACGCCATGGCTATCGTCATCTATGGCATGAAGTATCTGCTGGTAGAACAGCGAGCCTCCAACCTCAAGTACATCTTGCTCATCATCGTCGCGTCGATGTTTCACATCACCTCACTTTTCTATCTGCTCTTGCTAGGCGCACGAACCAAAAACAAGTTGCTGCTATGGGGCGCGTTGGGAGCAGCCGCGCTGGTTTACACCTTAGTTTTCAGCACTCTAGTCGCCTCCCCGCTGCTCGCCTTTGTGGCTGAAAAGATCGACGTCTACACCACCACGGAAACGAGTATGGTGACTAAGGCAGCGGTGCTTGCATTCTATGGATCAAGCCTGCTGTTACTGTGGTGGTCAGCACGTAGAATGAGCGTCGCCGAAGCTGGCGGCTTCATTCTTAGTCCTTCAGGAGCGCCGGATGCTTCGGCCGAAAAAGCGCTGCGACGATTGAGGACACCGTACTTGCGTATATCGCCCGCTTTGCTGCTGAACGCCAATCTGATCGCCGGACTATCTATCTTGTTGACTCTCGATAATTTGGACTTTATTCGACTCTACAGAAATATTTTCATTATTGGCTGCATATTCGTTATCAACAGCATCAATTTACCCCCGAGACGTGGCCGAAAGCTGTTATCGATTTCCTTTGTTGCCTACTTATTTGCGGTATTCGTCGGCTTTGTCTACGTCACGGCAACTTCGAACATCATTGAAAGTACGCTGTTTGGAAATATCCTCAGTGGCAGAGCCATTATTTAAGAACGGAATTTAACGTCACCATCATGAAAAAATATCAGATCTGTTGCAACTGCATAATGGATACATCAGACCAACATATCCGGTTCGACGAGAATAGCTATTGCGAATACTGCAACAACTTCGATCAGATGATCAATCCGACATGGCGGACCGGACTGGGACACGAGGCCGAACTTCAAGCTATGAGCGACGTCATTAAAACCGAAGGCCAGGGAAAAGACTTCGATTGCATTATTGGTCTTAGCGGTGGCTTGGATAGTTCCTACGCAGCCTACGTGGCAAAAGAGAAAATGGGGCTTCGACCCTTGCTCTTCCACGTTGATGCGGGTTGGAACACCGACCAAGCCGTCGGAAACATCGAGAAGCTGGTCGACGGGCTCGGATTGGACCTCTACACCGAGGTGATCAATTGGGAAGAAATGAAAGACCTGCAGGTCGCCTTTCTGCGCTCTGGAATCCCTGACCAAGACCTGCCGCAAGACGCTTCGTTTTTCTCTTCACTCTACAAATTCGCACGCCAGCACAAGATCAAGCACGTGATCACAGGCTCGAACTTCTCGACCGAGTGCTGCCGCGAGCCAGAGGCATGGGGCGGCTATTTAGGCATTGATACGCTGCTCTTCAATGACATTCATAAGCAATTTGGCAAGCGCCCATTGGAGACCTTCCCGCTCAAGGACATTCTGGTCTACAAGCTGTATTACCAGAAGATTCTCGGCATGAAGGTGCACCACCCGCTGAATTTGGTCCCCTTTGGCAAGAAGGATGCCGAGGACGAACTTGACCGGCGTTTCGGCTGGCAGCGCTTCCAACACAAACATCACGAGTCGCGTTTCACACGCTTCTACGAAGACTATTGGTTACCGCGAAAGTTCGGTTTCCACAAACGCCGCGCCCATTTCTCCAGCCTCATCATGACGGGCCAAATGACGCGAGAAGCAGCATTGGCGCGCATCGCTCAGCCGGAGATGGATGGCCATTTCCTGAAGCAGGAATTCGAATACGTCGCGCACAAGTTGGACCTGACTGTCGATGAATTGCAGGCCATATTCGATGGTCCGAACAAGACCTACCGGGACTACAAGAATAAGCGCTGGATGATCGGCTTCGGTGCCAATGCGATGCGCTGGCTGGGCCTGGAGAAAAGGTACTTCCGATGATTCGCGTCGTCGATTACGGCGTTGGCAATATCCAGGCCTTTATGACGATGTTCAAGCGCTTGGGCCTGGAGGCCACACGTGCACGTTCTGCGTCGGAGTTGGAGGGGGCGACTCGCTTGATCTTGCCTGGCGTCGGTGCGTTCGATCACGCCATGACCCTGCTCAATCAGTCTGGGATGCGTGAGCACTTGGAAGAGTTGGTGCTGCAAGAAAGCATTCCGGTGCTCGGCATTTGCGTCGGCATGCAGATGCTGGCAGGCGGCAGTGACGAAGGTGAGTTGCCCGGGCTGAACTGGGTGCCCGGGCAAGTCAAAGCCTTCGCCACGCATCCACAGTCCAAGGATTTGCCCATGCCCCATATGGGCTGGAACGATCTGATGGTCAAACCCGGCCACAAGCTGTTTAGCGGCTTCGAGCCCGAGCCACGCTTCTACTTTCTGCACTCCTACTATTTCGATGCAGAAGATAAAAACGATGTCTCGGCCACGGCGGAGTACGGCCATCAGTTTGACTGCGTTGTTTCAAGAGGCCATATCCACGGCGTCCAGTGCCACCCTGAGAAAAGCCACCATTTCGGTGCGCAGCTCTTGAAAAATTTTGCGGAGCTCTAAGCCATGCTGCGCCCTCGCATTATTCCCTGCCTGTTGATCCACAAAGGTGGGCTGGTCAAGACCCAACAATTCAAGGCACCCAAGTATGTGGGCGATCCCATCAACGCAGTCAAGATCTTCAACGAGAAGGAAGCTGACGAGTTGATGGTGCTGGACATCGACGCTTCGGTCAACAAAGCGGAGCCCAACTATGCGCAGATTGCCAAGTTGGCGGCAGAGTGCCGCATGCCGCTGTGCTATGGCGGCGGCGTCACGACTGCAGATCAAGCTGCGCGCATCATTGACCTTGGCGTTGAGAAAGTCTCAGTCAGCTCCGCCGCGGTGGCCAACCCAGATTTGCTGACAAAGATTGCCTCAGCGATTGGTCGCCAGAGTGTGGTTGCGGTTCTCGACGTACGAAGAAAGAGCGGCCTTTTCAGCAAAGGCTACGAGCTTTGTACGCATAACGCCAAGACGGCGCATAGGCTAGACCCTATTGCATTCGCACGGCAAATGCAGGAGGCAGGTGCTGGTGAGATCGTCATCAATTGCGTCGATCGCGACGGCGAAATGAAGGGCTACGACATTGAACTAGCCCGTCAAATGCGCGCGGAGCTGAAGGTACCGTTGACCATCCTCGGCGGCGCTGGCTCGCTTGACGACGTCAGCGCGCTACTTAGCGCATGCGGCGTCATCGGTGCGGCGGCAGGCAGCCTATTCGTGTTCAAGGGACAGTATCGAGCGGTCCTAATTAACTACCCCACGCCGCAGCAAAAGGACGAGTTGTGTCGCGCTGCGCTGCGAGCTTACGAAAAGAATTGATCAAAACCATGTTTAAAGACAAGACCCTGTTGATCACCGGTGGCACCGGCAGCTTCGGCAATGCCGTGTTGCGCCGTTTCCTCGATTCCGACCTGCACGAGATCCGCATCTTCAGCCGCGATGAGAAGAAGCAAGACGATATGCGCAAGCGCTATAACAGCGCCAAGCTGAAGTTCTATATCGGTGATGTGCGCGACATCCGCAGCGTAGCCGCCGCCATGCGCGGCGTTGACTACTGCTTCCATGCTGCCGCGCTGAAGCAGGTGCCATCTTGTGAGTTCCATCCGATGGAGGCTGTGCGCACCAACGTGTTGGGCACCGAGAACGTGCTGGAGGCAGCCGTGACGGCTGGCGTGAAGCGCGTGGTCTGCCTGAGCACAGACAAGGCGGTGTACCCCATCAATGCCATGGGTATTTCCAAGGCCATGATGGAGAAAGTCATGGTCGCGGCCTCGCGCAATCTTGAGGGCACGGGCACCGTGATTTGTGGGACGCGCTACGGCAATGTGATGGCCTCGCGGGGTTCGGTCATCCCTTTGTTCGTCGAGCAGATACTGGCCGGCAAACCGATCACCATCACCGACCCAGCCATGACTCGCTTCATGATGACGCTGGATGATGCGGTTGAGCTGGTGCTGTACGCATTCAAACATGGCCACAACGGCGATATCTTTGTGCAGAAGGCGCCTGCCGCAACGGTTGAGGTGCTCACGCACGCCATTCTGGGCCTGATGAAGCGGCCGGATCACGAAGTTCGCGTCATCGGCACCCGCCACGGCGAAAAGCTCTACGAAGCGCTGCTGAGCCGCGAAGAACGCGCCGCTGCTGAGGATCTGGGCGGCTACTTCCGTGTTCCACCGGATGGCCGCGACCTCAACTACGGCAAGTTTGTCGAGCAGGGCGAGACCAGCATCAGCGCCAGCGAAGACTACAACTCCCACAACACCGAACGCCTGGATGGCCCGGCCATGCAGGCCTTGTTGCTGAAGCTGGACTTCATGCGGCGCATCGCCAACGGCGAAGTCGTTCACGCGGAGGACTGATATGCGCATCGCGATCACCGGAGCACGCGGCTTCATCGGCAGCAATCTGCAGGTTCGGCTGCAGGAGCTGGGGTTCACAGATCGGGTATTGGTTCCGCACGATATTCAGCCCGAAGGTTTGCGCGCCCTGTTAGACGGCGTTGATTTCGTCTTCCACCTCGCCGGGGTGAATCGCCCCAAGGAGACCTCGGAGTTCGAGCAAGGCAATCATTCCTTCACCCGCATGCTTTGCGAGGTGATGGCGGGCCTCGAGCGTAAGCCCCGCGTGGCTTACACCTCGTCGACACAGGCGCTGCACGACAACCCCTACGGCCTGAGCAAGCGCCAAGCCGAGGATGCTTTGCTTGCCTACGGGCAAAGCCACGGCGTTGCCGTCCACCTGTTCCGCTTGACCAATGTCTTTGGCAAGTGGTCGCGCCCGAACTACAACTCTGCAGTGGCGACCTTTTGCCACAACATCGCGCGCGGGCAGCCGATTTCCATCAATGATCCCAACGCAGCCTTGCGTTTGGTCTACATCGACGATGTGTTGACGCAATTCTGCGCACTGCTCGCAGATGCCGACACCCCATCAGGCCATTGCCATGCCGGCCCCGAATATGAAACCACGGTCGGCGAACTGGGTGCACAGATCCAAGCCTTCCGCGACAGCCGCGACACCATGATCAGCGAACGCGTGGGCACCGGCTTGACACGGGCGCTTTACTCGACCTATGTCAGCTTCTTGCCGGTTGAGTCCTTCGACTACCAGGTGGCTCGCCACGAGGATCCGCGCGGTGTGTTCGTTGAAATGCTGAAGACGCCCGATTGCGGGCAGTTCTCCTATTTCACCGCGCACCCGGGCATTACTCGCGGCGAGCATTACCACCACAGCAAGACCGAAAAGTTCCTGGTTATCAAAGGCAAGGCGCATTTCGGCTTTCGGCATATCGTCAACAACGAAACACACGAGATCGTCACGCAGGGCGGCGAGGGCCGTATCGTCGAGACGGTGCCGGGTTGGACGCACAACATCACCAATATCGGCGACGACGAAATGATCGTCATGTTGTGGGCCAACGAGATTTTCGACCGCCAGCAGCCCGACACCGTCGCCCAAAAGGTCAGCCAAGCATGAAGAAGCTCAAAGTCGTCACCGTCGTCGGCACCCGCCCCGAGATCATCCGGCTGTCACGCGTGCTCGCTCGCCTGGATGAGCATTGCGACCATGTGCTGGTGCATACCGGCCAGAACTATGACTACGAGCTCAATCAGGTCTTTTTCGACGACCTGGGGGTGCGCAAACCCGACTACTTCCTCAATAGCGCCGGCGGCAATGCGGCCCAAACCATTGGCAACTTGATCATTGCGGTAGACAAGGCCCTGGAAGAAACCCAGCCCGAAGCCATGCTGGTGCTCGGCGACACCAACAGCTGCCTGGCCGTGATCCCGGCCAAACGCCGCAAGATCCCCATCTTCCACATGGAAGCCGGTAACCGTTGCTTTGACCAACGCGTGCCGGAGGAAACCAACCGCCGCATCGTCGATCACACCGCCGACATCAATTTGACCTATAGCGATATTGCCCGCGAGTATCTGTTGCGGGAAGGCCTACCACCGGACCAGATCATCAAAACCGGCAGTCCGATGTTCGAGGTGTTGCATCACTATCGCCCGCAGATCGATGCATCCGATGCGCTGCAGCGGCTGGGACTACAGGCCAGCGGCTACTTTGTGATTAGCGCCCACCGCGAGGAGAACATCGAATCGGACCGCAGTTTCGGCAAGCTCTGCGCCGTGCTGAATGCCTTGGCCGAAGACCACGACCTGCCGGTGATTGTGTCGACTCATCCAAGGACCCAGAAGCGCATCACAGCGCAGGGCGTTAGCTTCCATCCACAGGTTCGTCTGCTCAAGCCACTCGGCTTTCATGACTATGTCAATCTGCAGATGCACGCGCGCGCTGTGCTCTCGGACAGCGGCACGATCAACGAGGAATCATCGATTCTCAACTTTCCGGCGCTAAACCTGCGCGAGGCCCATGAAAGGCCGGAAGGTATGGAGGAAGCGGCTGTGATGATGGTCGGGTTGGAGTTGGACCGTGTCCGCCAAGGCTTGGCCATTCTGCAAACGCAGGCGCGCGGTGAACTGCGCAACTTGCGCCTGGTCGCGGACTACAGCATGCCCAATGTCTCAGACAAGGTTCTGCGCATCATCCACAGCTACACCGACTACGTGCAGCGCGTCGTTTGGCGCCGGGCCGACTGACCGGACCACTGTGCGCCTGCTGATTCTTACCC
>NZ_JANNMI010000364.1:0-9576 GCF_031397715.1 Roseateles sp. | reverse complement strand
GCAAGAAGCTGCCCTCGCTCATGATCGCGATGCGCGAGGCCATGGTCATGGCTTCTTCCTGGTCGTGCGTCACCATCACGCAGGTGACGCCCACCTGCTCGATGATGTTGACCAGTTCGATCTGCGTTTCTTCGCGCAGCTTCTTGTCCAGGGCGCCGAGCGGCTCGTCGAGCAGCAGCAGTTGCGGCTGCTTGGCCAGGCTGCGCGCCAAGGCCACGCGCTGCTGCTGGCCACCCGAGAGCTGGTGCGGCTTGCGCTTGGCGAACTTGCCCAGTTGCACCAGCTTGAGCATGGCCTCGACGCGGGCGGCGGTTTCCTCCTTGGGCAGGCCGTCGCGTTTCAGGCCGAAGGCGATGTTGTCCCACACCGTCAGGTGCGGAAACAGCGCATAGCTCTGAAACATCATATTGATCGGCCGCGCATAGGGCGGCAGGCCGGCCAGGTCTTGGCCGTTCAAGATGATGCGGCCGCTGGTCGGTGTCTCAAAGCCGGCCAGCATGCGTAAGAGCGTCGTCTTGCCACAACCCGACGAGCCCAGCAGCGCAAAGATCTCACCCTTGGCGATGTCGATGGAGACCCGGTCGACGGCGACCGCGCCGCCGCCGAAATCCTTCACGACATTGTCGATTTGCAGATAGCTGCTCGGCACAATGGCTGTGTCCACCATGCTCAGAGCCCCGTCTTGAACGAGGTGTAAATGCGCGTCATTTGGCGACGGATGTCGTTGTTGATCGCGTCCGGGGCAGCCATCTTTTTGAGGTCGGCGTCGCTCAGAAACACGCTCGGGTTGTTGGCGACCTCGGGCTTGACGAACTTCTTCGATTCTTTGTTCGGGTTGGCGTAGAAGACCTTGTTGCTCAAGCCCGCATGCACCTCGGGGCGCAAGATGTAGTTGATGAATTTATGCGCATTGCCGGGGCGTGGCGCGTCGGCCGGGATCACCATCACGTCCATGAAGATGATGCCGCCGGTCTTGGGGATCAGTGCCTGGATGTTTTGGCCGGTTTTGCCGTCAATGGCGCGCTGGCGGGCGATATTGATGTCGCCGGAGAAGCCCAGCGCCAGGCAGATTGAGCCGTTGGCCAGGTCGTTGATATAGCCGGAGCTGCTGAACAAGGTCACATAGGGGCGGATTGATTTCAGCAGACCCGGCACCTGCGCAAAGTCCGCCACCGACTTGGTGTAGGGCGGTTTGCCCAGATAGTGCAGGGCGGCCGGCACGACCTCGGTGGCCGAATCCAGCATGCTGACGCCGCAGCTCTTGAGTTTGGAGATGTACTCGGGCTTGAACAGCAGGTCCCAGGCGTTGTCCGGCATCGGTGTGCTGCCGAGTGCCGCCTTGACCTTGTCGACATTGATGCCGACCGTGGTGTAGCCCCACAGCCAATTGACGAAGAACTCATTGCCCGGGTCCAGCTTGGCCAAAGTGGCCTGGACATCGGGGTCTAGATTCTTGTAGTTAGGGATTTGCGACTTGTCGATCTTGCGAAGCAGGCCGCCATCGGCCTGCAGCTTGGCCCAGTAGCTGGACGGCACCACGATGTCGTAGCCGGTCTTGCCGGCGACCAGCTTGGCGTGGACGATTTCGTTGTTGTCGAAACTGTCATAGCGCACCTTGATGCCGGTCTCTTTTTCGAAGTTCTTGATCGTGTCTTCGGCGATGTAGTCGGACCAGTTGTAGACGTTGAGGATTTTTTCTTCCTCCTGCGCCTGCGCTGCTGGACCAAACAGCAGGCCCACGGAGGCCGCCAGAAGCGTCGTGACGGTGCGAAGCGTGCTCAGTTTCATGGGAATCATCCTTGGCAATTGCAAATGAAAATTGACTGTCGATCTCGTCACAGTCTAAGGAATGGGGGGCGGCTGCCCATCCGACTAAACCCGCAGGTGTGGCGGGCGCAAGACTTCAGAGCAAGTTCCGCTGCGTCAGCTCGTCCAGGGTTTGGTCCAGGCACAGCCGGATCAAGGCCATCATTTCGTCGATTTGCGTCCGCGTCATCACCAACGGTGGTGCCACGATCATGCGGTCCCCCACGGCCCGCATGATGAGGCCGTTAGCGAAGCAGTATTTGCGGCACATCATGCCGACCCCCAAGTCGTCAGCAAAAGCGGTGCCGCACGGCTTGTCTGCGGTCTTGCCTTGCACCAACTGGAGCGCCGCCATCATGCCGCAGCTCTGGGTTTCACCGACCAGCGGGTGCTCGTTCAGCTCGGCAAAGCGCTGCGCCAGGTAGGGGCCGATGTCATCCCTGACATGCTCAACCAGATGTTGCTCCCGCAAGAGCTTCAAGTTAGCCAGGGCGACGGCGCAGGCGGTCGGGTGGCCGGAATAGGTGAAGCCGTGGTTGAACTCGCCACCGTCCTCGATCAAGACCTGGGCGACGCGCGCACCCACCAACACGCCGCCGAGTGGGATGTAGCCAGAGCTGACGCCCTTGGCGAAGGTCATCAGATCGGGCTTGAAGCCTAAGGTTTCACAGCCGAACCAATTGCCGGTGCGCCCGAAGCCACAAATCACCTCGTCACTGACCAAGAGGATGCCGTATTTGTCGCAGATACGCTGAATCTCAGGCCAGTAGGTTGACGGGGGCACGATCACGCCGCCAGCTCCCTGCACCGGCTCGCCGATAAAGGCCGCGACCTTGTCCGCGCCCAGGGCCAGAATCTTCTCCTCCAGCCAGCCGGCGGCCTTGAGACCAAAGGCCTCGCGGCTCATGCCCTGGCCATGCTCGAACCAATGCGGTTGCTCGATGTGCGCGATATTGGGGATCGGCAGGCCGCCCTGTGCGTGCATGCCGCTCATGCCGCCCAGCGACGCGCCGGCCATGGTGGAGCCGTGATAGCCGTTGATGCGGCCGATGATGATCTGGCGCTCCGGCTGGCCTTTCAAATCCCAATAGCGCCGCACCATCCGCACAATCGTGTCGTTACCTTCCGAGCCCGAACCGGTGAAGAAGACATGCTCGAAACCGGGCGGGCTGACCTCGGCCAGCACCTCGGCCAGCTCAATCGCCGGCTTGGTGGCGGTCTGGAAGAAGGCGTTATAAAACGGCAACTCGGCCATCTGCTTGGCGGCCGCCTCGATCAGGCTTTGCTGGCCATAGCCGACATTGACGCACCACAGGCCGCTCATGCCGTCGAGGATTTTGTGGCCCTCGCTGTCCCAGAGGTAGATGTTGTCGGCCTTGCTGATGATGCGTGAACCTTTCGCCGCCAGGCCTTTGAAGTCGGTGAAGGGGTGCAGGAAATGGCGGGCGTCGGCGGCCTGCCACTCCTGTGTGCTGCGGTTTGATGTGTTCATGAGGCTTCCTTGTGTTTTAGACATGCAGCAGCAAATGCTCGCGCTCCCAGGGCGAAATCACCTTCATGAACTCCGCATATTCGATCTCTTTGACCTCCGAGTAGACGGTGATGAAGGACTCCCCCAAGATAGCCGCTAACTCCTTCTCCGCACGCAGCAGGTTGAGCGCTTCGCCCAAGCTGCGTGGCAGCTGAAAATCGCCCAGATAGGCGTCGCCCTTGCATTCGGGCGCCGGCTCGATTCTGTTCTTGATGCCCAGATAACCGCAGGCCAGGGTGGCAGCCAGGGCGACATAGGGGTTGGCGTCGGCGCCGATCACGCGGTTCTCGATCCGGCGCGCTTGCGGGTCGGCCAGCGGCGAGCGGATGCCGACAGTGCGGTTGTCGGTGCCCCATTGGATATTGATCGGCGCGGCGGTGAAGCGGGCCAGGCGCCGGTAGCTGTTGACATAGGGCGCGAACAGCGCCATCGCCGCCGGAATGTATTTCTGCAGCCCGCCGATGTACCAGAAGAACTCCTGGCTGGGGCTGCCGTCCTCATTGCTGAAGAGGTTGCGACCGCTGGCCTTGTTGATCACGCTTTGGTGCACATGCATGGCGCTGCCGGGCTCGCCGGCGATCGGCTTGGCCATGAAGGTGGCGAACATATCGTGGCGCAGCGCCGCCTCGCGCACCGTGCGCTTGAAGAAAAACACCTCATCGGCCAGGCCCATCGGATGGGCGTGAAAGAAGTTGATCTCCATCTGCCCGGCGCCGACCTCATGGATCAAGGTGTCGACATTGAGCTCCATCTTTTCGCAGTAGTCATAGACGTCCTCGAAGAGCGGGTCGAACTCGTTGACGGCGTCGATCGAATAGGCCTGGCGCGAGGTCTCGGCGCGCCCCGAGCGGCCCACCGGGGGCTTCAGCGGCTGGTTCGGGTCGGTGTTGCGGGCGACCAGATAGAACTCCAGCTCAGGGGCCACCACCGGGTCCCAGCCCTCGGCGTCGAACAAACCGCAAACCCGGCGCAGCACCGAGCGCGGCGCAAACGGCACCAGCACGCCATGCCTGTCATAGCAGTCATGGATGATTTGCGCGGTCGGGTCGATCGCCCAGGGCACCAAGCGGGCGGTGGTCGGGTCGGCACGCAGATGCATATCGCGGTCGTTCGGGCTGATGACGTCGTAGTAAGGGCCTTCCTCCGGGAACTCGCCGGTCACGCCCATCGCCACCACCGCCTCGGGCAAGCGCATGCCGCGGTCCTCGGTGAACTTCTGGCGCGGCAGAATCTTGCCGCGCGCCACGCCGGTCAAGTCCGGCACCAGGCATTCGATTTCGGTCACGCGCTGCTGCTGAAGCCAGTTTTCCAGTTCGCTGAAGGTGAAGTTGTTGCGGTCGACCATTTTGTTTCTCCGTCTTTTCTTGGGCACCGCCGGCGGCGGGGTTTGATTGATAAAAGAGGCGTTGAAACTGGGCGCTAGGTCTCGGGGTCGCGCAAGGAGTCGTGGCGCAAAGGATGGATCTGGTCCCGGTAGTCACGGCAGGCCTGGCCAAAGGCTTGCAGCAAGGCCATCGAATGCGGGTTGGTCGCCGCCTGCCATTCGGGATGCCATTGCACGCACAGCGCAAAGCCGCTGTTGGGTGTCGCAACGCTGAAGGCTTCCACCAGACCGTCCGGCGCCACCGCTTCGATTTGCAGGCCCGGCGCCAGCGTCTTCACACCCTGGCCATGTAGCGAATTGACCTGGATCTGTGCGTGCCCCAGCAGTGCCTCCAGGCGGCCGCCGGGCAGCACCTGCACCGGGTGGGTGTCGGCATAGGCAATCTCATTCGGCTGAGCGTTGGGCGCACGGTGGTCCTGCAGGCCGGCGTGCTCCTGCACCGCTTGATGCAAGCTGCCACCCAAGGCCACATTGGTTTCCTGAAAGCCACGGCAGACGGCGAACAGCGGCAGGCCGGCGGCGATGGCGCGGCGTATCAGCGGCAGCGTCAAGGCGTCGCGCTCGGGGTCCAAGGGCAAGGCGGAGTCATGCACGGCCTCGTCGAAATGGCTGGGGTGCACATTCGACGGCGAGCCGGTCAGGAAGATGCCGTCGGCCAGCTGGAGCAACTGTTCCAGATCCTCCAGCGCGCTGGAGGGCACCACCAGCGGCAGGCAGCCGGCCAGGCGCACCGCGTCCAGATATTTTATGCCGGCGATATGAAACGGGAGGCCGTTGTGCAGCACATTGCAGGCCGGCACCAGCACGATGGGTTTTGCTTGCGCGCGCTTCTTCAAAACATATCCTTCAAACGGTAGTAAGCCATGCCCAGCACCAGCGCGGGCATGCGCATCAGCTTGCCGCCGGGAAAAGGCCGGTGGCGCAGCCGGGCAAAGCAGTCAAAACGGCCCGCATCGCCGCTGATCGCCTCGGCCACGACGCGGCCGGCCAGCCCGGTCAGCGCCAGGCCATGGCCCGAGAAACCCTGCAGGTAATAGACGTTAGCGTTGGCCCCCAGCCGGCCAAAGTCGGGTGCGCGGTTCATCGAGATGTCGACAAAGCCGCCCCAGGCGTAATCCATGCTGACGCCCTGCAGTTGCGGGAAGGTGCTCAGCAAGCGCTGTTGCATGCTTTGCTTGAGATCACGCGGCGAGGCGGTGCTGTAGCTGACGCGGCCGCCGTAGAGCAGGCGCTGATCGGCGGTGGGGCGAAAATAGTCGAGCACGAAATTGGTGTCGCAGACCGCCGCGCGTGACGGGATCAAGGCCTTGATCCGCTGTGCATCCAGGCGCTCGCTGCAGGCGATATAGGTGCCGACCGGCATGATGCGCTGGCTCAAGCTGGGCGCCAGGTCGGGCGCAATTTCCTGCAACAAGACATTGCCGGCCAGCAGCACCTGCTTGGCCTTCACCGAGCCATGCGCCGTGGTCAGGCGCACGGACTGGCCCTGCGCAAGCTGGGTCACAGCGCTGTGTTCGTAGATACGCACGCCGCGTGCCTTGGCCGCCAGGCTCAGGCCGAGACAGTATTTGAGCGGATGCAGATGGCCGGAATCGGCGTCGAAGAGGCCGGCGGCGAAGCGCGGGCTGTCGATCCAGTCGGGCAGTTCTTGCCCGTCAATCCAGCGCTGCTCAAAGCCGTAGTTGCGGCTCATTGCTGCGGCACTGGCTTGCAGTTCGCGGGCCTTGCGGGCATTGGTGGCAAGGCTCAAATAGCCGCTCTGCCATTCGCAATCAATGCCGAACTCAGCACTGCGCTGACGGATCATCTGGACGGCCTCCAGGCTCATGGCCCAGATGCGCTGTGCTTCCTCCAGCCCGAGCTGAGCCTCGATCTCGCCTTGATCGCAGGCCAGGCCGGCCAGCGCCTGCCCGCCATTGCGCCCCGAGGCGCCGCTGCCGACCTCATGGGCCTCCAGCAACACCACTTGCAAGCCATGCTCGGCCAATTCGATCGCGGCCGACAAGCCGGCCAAGCCGCCGCCAACGATGGCAACGTCGGCCGTGATCGCCTCGTTCAGCGACGGAAAGCTCTCCAGCCGCGGCGCGGTGGCCGCGTAATAGCTGTCGCGCGCGAGTTCACGGTCGATGCTGAGCAGGCTCATAGGTATGCGCTAGGCAGTCCTTGTTGTGCGTGTCAACTCAAGCCGCGCGCTTCAACGCGCCGCGCACCGTGTCGATGATGTGGTCGATATGCTGCTTCTCGATAATCAGCGGCGGGCTCAGGGCCACCGTGTCGCCGGTGGTGCGCACCAGCACACCTTTTTCCCAGCAATCGAGAAAGACCGAGAAGGCGCGCTTGCCCGGCTCGCCCGGCAGCGGCGCCAACTCGCAGCCGCCGACCAGGCCGAAATTGCGAATGTCGATCACATTCGGCTCGCCCTTGAGCGAATGCAGCGCCTCGGCGAAGTAGCCCTGCATCTCGGCAGCTCTTGTCAGCAAGCCGTCTTCGGCATAGGTGTCCAGGGTGCCCAAAGCGGCCGCACAGGCGAGCGGGTGGGCCGAGTAGGTGTAGCCGTGGAAGAACTCGATCAGGTGTTCCGGCCCTTGCATGAAGGCGTCATGGATGAACTGCTTGGCGAACACCGCGCCCATCGGCACGCAGCCATTGGTGAGCCCTTTGGCCACCGTCATCAGGTCCGGCGTGACGCCAAAGGTCTGCGCAGCAAAGGGATTGCCGGTGCGGCCAAAGCCGGTGATGACTTCATCAAAAATCAGCAGAATGCCGTGCTTGTCGCAAATCTCGCGCAGGCGCTGCAGATAGCCCTGCGGCGGGATCAGCACGCCGGTCGAGCCGGCGATCGGCTCGACGATCACCGCCGCAATCGTCGACGCGTCGTGCAGCCCGATGAGGCTCTCCAGATCATTGGCAAACTCCGCGCCGTAAGCCGGTTGGCCTTGAGAGAAAGCGTTGCGCGCGGGATCGTGGGTGTGGCGGAGATGGTCAACGCCGCTCAGCAGGCTGCCAAACATCTTGCGGTTGCCGACCATGCCGCCGACCGAGATGCCGCCAAAGTTGACGCCGTGATAGCCGCGCTCGCGCCCGATCAGCCGGGTGCGCGCGCCTTCGCCGCGCACGCGGTGGTAGGCAATCGCCATCTTCAGTGCGGTTTCGACCGCCTCCGAGCCGGAGTTGGTGAAAAAGGCTTTGTTGAGGCCGGCCGGCGTCAGCTCAATCAGCCGCTCGGCCAGCTCGATGGCCTTGGGGTGGGCCATCTGGAAGGGCGGGCAGAAGTCCAGCTCGGCCGCTTGTTTTTGAATCGCTTGGACGATGCGCGGGCGGTTGTGGCCGGCGTTGCAGCACCACAGGCCGGCGATGCCGTCGAGGATCTGGCGGCCACGGTCGTCGGTGAAATACATGCCGTCGGCGCCGGTGAGCAGGCGCGGTGCCTGCTTGAACTGGCGGTTAGCGGTGAACGGCATCCAATAGGCGTCGAGCTTGGCAGCGGGTTGGATGTCGAGTTGGGCGTCGAGTGTGGAGGACATGCGGCTGACCTTGTCTGAGTGCATGGAGCTGCGCTCCGAATGCCTAACAGTCTAGTCAAGCGGCGACGCAATAGGTGAGCGCTTTGGCTGGGCGTAAACCCGAGGTTTTGCAATCCGGCGTCATAATTTCGACATCTTTTGGTTGAATGTGCGAAATATGAGTTCTGAAGTGAAATTGGATGCGATTGATCGCAATATTCTGAATGAGCTGCAGCGGGACGGCCGGCTGCCCAATGTGGAGCTGGCGCAGCGCGTGCATCTGTCGCCGTCGGCTTGTCTAAGGCGCGTCAAGCACCTGGAAGACGCCGGCGTGATCGCCCAGTATGTCGCCTTGGTCAACCCGCGCGCGGTCGGCAAGCAAGGCATCAGCTACACCATCATCAACCTGGAGCGGATGACGACGGCGGCTTTAGCCGCTTTTGAAGGCGCGGTGCTGGCCAGCCCGGACATTCTGGACTGCTTTTATGTGGCCGGCACCAATGACTATGTGATCCGCTTTGCCTACAAAGATGCCGAGGATCTGGAACGCTTCCACACCGATGTGCTGTTGCAGCTGCCCGAGGTGGCGCGCTCCAACTCGATGCTGGTGCTGAGGACGATAAAGCGGACGACGGCGTTTAATCTTTAGTTGATAGCCGCTTGCAAACTCAGACGGCGGCAGCCACGGCCGTGAAATAGGTCAAGCCGGCCAAGGTGGTGGCCAAGGCCATCGCTGCGTCTTCCAAGCGCGAGGATGGCGCCTCGTCCGCATAGCCGGTTTGCGGCGCGGCGTCAGTGGCCGTCTTGATGTCACTGGGCATCGGCGTCACGAAATAGTGCTGCGATGTGGCGATGAATTTGCTCAGTGCGAACATGGTGGGGCTCCTGTTGTTGTTTGGGGCTAGTGGGTCGGCATCAATGCCGATCCGCTGTCTGCAGTTTCACGAAAATCAGTGAAAACCCTATGACAACATCCAGGAAAATCCCTATTTTTTCGCCAAGCGTGAATTAATGCTGCTGTGCAGCATCGCCATCGCCGGAATCAGTTGCACCGCCAGCATGCTGGCAAAAATCAGTGCGCAGCCCAGCAGGCCGGCGGGTCCGAGGCGGTCACCCATCAAGTAGTAGCCAAACAGCGCGGCAAACAGGGTCTCGGACGACAAGATGATGGCCGCGTCGGCCGCGTGTGCATAGCGCTGGGCCACCACCTGCGCGGTGAAGGCCACGCCCACCGACATCACGCCGGTGTAGACCAAGGGCCAAGTGGCCGCTTCGATGTCGGCCCAACTGAAGGGTTCATTGACGAAGGCCCAGGCCAAGGCGAGCAGCCCGCAAACAAGAAATTGCCCGCC
>NZ_JANNMI010000039.1:0-7819 GCF_031397715.1 Roseateles sp. | reverse complement strand
TTAGCTTTCTTGGCGGAGGGGCGCCGATGAGTCGGTCGCCGCCAGGCGCACGCTGACCTCGCCGCCGCTGATCGCCACCAGCCCCTGCGGGGTTTGCAGCAGCAACTCACCCTGTTCGTTGACACCGCGCGAGACGCCATACACGTCACCGGCGCTGACGCTGTGGTCCAGGGTCAGGTCTCGCCTCGCATAGCGCTGGCGCCAGGCCGCGAAGCCATTTTGCTCAAAGTCCAACAGGCATTGCAGCAGCGCGGGGGCGATCAAGGCCAGCGTGCTCGGCGCCGTGCAGTCGGGCCGCAGCTCGTTCAAGGCCGCAAAGCCGGTGCTGAACTGCACGGCAGCGTCCGGCCCGTCCTGGCCTTCGTTCAACTCCTTGATGTTCAGGCCCACGCCGATCACCGCTATGCGGCCCGCGCCGGCGCTGACGGTTTCGATCAAGATGCCGCCGAGCTTGCGCCCATCCAGCCAGATGTCATTCGGCCATTTCAGCGTCAAACGAGGCAAGCTTGCACCGGGTTCCAGCGTCTCGGCAATCGCACAACCGACCGCCAGCGACAAGCCCGACCAGTCTACGGGTGCCAGATTCAAGGCCAGCGAGAAGGTTAGCGAGCTTTCGGGCGCCGACAACCAGGCCCGACCCAAGCGCCCCCGGCCATGCGTCTGGTGTTCGGCCACCAGCAAGCAGGGCTGCATATCGTGGGCCCGCCGGCCATAGGGCTGGGGCGCGCCGCTGCGCGCCTCGCTCTTGATGCGGTCCAGCAGCGCGCTATTGGTCGACTCGGCGCGCGCCAGCACCTCGATGCTGATGCCGGGCAACAGCGGCAGCAGAGCCTCATAAAGATCCTCTACCTGCCAGCTTTGGTGGTTGTTTTTCACGGGCACATAACTCAACGTTTCGGCGCCAGCATGGTGCCACGGCAGACCGGGCTGCCGCAGTGGCAGGCGAATTCTTTTTTCAGTTTGGCCGTGTAGCGCTCGTCAATCGTCAGGCCGTAGTCATAAAACAGCTCTTCGCCGGGGAAGATGTCGCGCAGCGCCTTGATGAAGACGCGGCCGTTTTCTTCGTCGGCCTCGCAATTGGGGTCGCAGGCATGGTTGATCCAGCGCGAGCTGTTGCCGCCGAACAGCGCGTCGATGACGCGGCCGTCCTCGATATGGAAATAGAAAGTGTGGTGGGGCTGGGCCGGATCATGGGGATGGCGGTCCATCGCCTCATCCCAAGAAATGCGCTCGCCGGTGTATTCAATCAGCACCTCGCCGGCCAAGACCTTCGCGACCGCATAGACTCCGCGCCCATGGACGCCGGAATGTCGCACCTGAATACGTCGGCCGGCCGGCTTTTTTAACGATTCTTTGGCCGCTGGCGCAGGCGAGACAGTTTTTCTGGCTGTTGACGAGCTCATCGGCTTTTTAGGTACATTGAATTCATGGGTGTGCGCGCGTGTGGATGCGTGCGTGCGCGAGGCCGGATTGTAGGCAGGGTCAGGCTCACATTTTTTGAGCACCGTGTCATTGACGAAAAGAAAACATCATCATCATGAGCAAGACCCTGATCATTGCCGAGAAGCCCTCCGTGGCTCAAGACATCGTGCGTGCGCTGACGCCCAGCGCAGGCAAGTTCGACAAATTTGACGAGTATTTCGAGAGCGAGCAATATGTGGTCAGCTCGGCCGTCGGCCATCTGGTCGAGATCAAGGCGCCGGAGGAATTCGACGTCAAGCGCGGCAAGTGGAGTTTTGCCAACCTGCCGGTGATCCCGCCGCACTTTGATTTGAACCCGATTGACAAGGTCAAGGGCCGGCTCAACGCCCTGGTCAAGCTGATCCGCCGCAAGGACGTTGGCCACCTGATCAACGCCTGTGACGCGGGCCGCGAGGGCGAGCTGATCTTTCGCCTGATCGTTCAATATGCGGGCACCGCCAAAGCGGCCATTGCCAAGCCGGTCGAGCGGCTGTGGTTGCAGTCGATGACGCCGCAGGCGATTCGCGATGGTTTTGAGAAGCTCAAGAGCGACGCGCAGATGCTGCCGCTGGCCGACGCCGCGCGCTGCCGCTCCGAGGCCGACTGGCTGGTTGGCATCAACGGCACGCGGGCGATGACGGCCTTCAACTCGCGCGATGGTGGATTTTTCTTGACCACGGTCGGCCGGGTGCAGACGCCGACGCTGTCGATCGTGGTCGAGCGTGAAGAGAAAATCCGCAAGCATGTGTCGCGCGACTATTGGGAGGTGCGGGCCAATTTCGACGCGCAAGCCGGCCAGTACGAGGGCAAATGGTTTGACCCCAGCTGGAAAAAAGACGAGGACCTGGAGCGCCGCGCCGACCGCGTCTGGAACCGCCCCGACGCGGATGCGATCGCCCTGGCCGCACTCGGTCAGCCGGCCAGCGTGCGCGAGGAAAGCAAGCCCACCACCAGCAGCTGCGGCGGACTTTATGACCTGACCACCTTGCAGCGCGAGGCCAACTCGCGCTTTGGCTTCTCGGCCAAGACCACGCTCGGCCTGGCGCAGGCGCTGTACGAAAAGCACAAGGTGCTGACCTACCCGCGGACCGACTCGCGCTATCTGCCCGAGGACTATCTGGCTGTCGCCAAGCAGACCGCCGAGATGATCGCCAATGAGGACATGCCGGGCCCCCTGCGTGAACTGGCTGTCCATGCCCGCAAGGCGCTCAAAGAGGGCTATATCAAGCCGACCAAGAAGGTCTTCGACAACACCAAGGTCTCGGATCACTTCGCCATCATCCCGACGCTGCAGGCGCCCAAAAGCCTCAGCGAGATCGAGGCCAAGCTCTATGACATGGTGGTCAAACGCTTCCTGGGCGTTTTCTTCCCGCCGGCTGAATTCATGGTGACGACGCGCATCTCCACGGTAAAAATTGTTGGCCCCTGGCCCGCGGGTACGCGGTCGGCCCCCCAAGGGGGCGCTGTCGCTCTTGGGAGCGGCCCGGCGAGCGACGCCGGTCAGGAACTGAACTTTCAAACCAACGGCAAGATCCTGGTCAAGCCGGGCTGGCTGGCGGTCTACGGCAAGGAAGTGCAGGAAGACGACGCCAATCTGGTCGCGGTGGCGCCGGGCGAAGTGGTGCGCACCGAGTCCGTCGATGTCAAGAGTTTGCAGACCAAGCCGCCGGCCCGCTACACCGAGGCGACGTTGTTGTCGGCGATGGAGGGTGCTGGCAAGCTGATCGACGACGAGGAGCTGCGCGCCGCGATGACCGAGAAGGGCCTGGGCACACCGGCCACACGGGCCGCCACCATTGAAGGCCTGATCGCGGAGAAGTACATGCTGCGCGAAGGCCGCGAGCTGATTCCCACCGCCAAGTCTTTCCAGCTGATGACGCTGTTGCGCGGCCTGGATGTGGAGATCTTGACCAATCCGCAGCTGACCGGCGAATGGGAATTCCAGCTGGCCGAGATGGAAAAGGGCCGCTTGAAGCGCGACGAGTTCATGGGCCGGATCGCCGAGATGACCGAGCGCATCGTCAAAAAAGCCAAGGAGTACGACCGCGACACCATCCCCGGCGACTATGCGACCCTGACGGCACCGTGCCCCAAGTGCGGCGGCATCGTCAAAGAGAATTACCGTCGCTACACCTGCATTGGGACTGGCCCCTCGCCTGCGGGTACGCAGGCGGTCCCCCGAGGGGACGCGCTCGCTCTTGGGAGCGGCCCGGCGAGCGAGCCGGCCGGCGCCGCCGAGGGCTGCGGCTTCTCGATCGGCAAGATCCCCGGTGGCCGCAGCTTCGAGTTGCGGGAAGTGGAGCAGTTCCTGGCGACCAAGAAGATCGGCCCGCTGGAGGGCTTCCGCTCCAAAGCCGGCTGGCCCTTCACCGCCGAGCTGGCCCTGGTCTATGACGATGAAATCAATAACTGGAAGCTCGAATTCGACTTTGGCGAGGATGCCAAAAAGGCCGAGGGCGACGGCGAGCCGGTCGACTTCAGCGCGCAGACCTCTCTCGGCGCTTGCCCCAAGTGCCAGGGCCATGTTTATGAGCATGGGGCTAACTACTTATGTGAGCATGCCGTCGGTGCGACGGTGACCTGCGACTTCAAGAGCGGCAAAATCATCTTGCAGCAGCCGATTGAAGTGGCGCAGATGCAAAAACTGTTGGCCGAGGGCAAGACCGCGTTGCTGGAAAACTTTGTCTCCAACAAGACGCGGCGCAAGTTCAAGGCCTTCCTGGCCTATGACAAAAAGGAGGGCAAGGTGATGTTTGAGTTTGAGCCGCGCGCGCTCAAGCCCGGCGCCAAGCCTTCCGCCAAACCTTCCGCCAAACCGGCCGCCGCGGCCAAAGCCGCCGCACCCGCCAAGACCGTGGCGGCCAAGAAAGTGCCGGCCAAGAAAGTGCCGGCCAAGAAGGCCGCAGCCAAGCAAGCCGCGCCCAAGAAAGTTGCCGCAAAAAAGGCGGCATAGGCGCTGACCCATGGGACGCAGCCCGGTCAGCATTGGCATTCAGACCCGCTTGATCGCTGGCATTGGCCTGGTGGCGAGCATGCTGGTGCTCGCCCTGGGTTGGTATTGGACGGCGGCCGAGGAGCGTGAGTTGTCGCGCGCCTTGGTGCAGCGTGAACAGCGCATGGCGGATCTGGTCGCGCGCAGTTTTGCGGCTCCGATCTGGAACCTGGACTCGGCGGCCATCGAGAACCTGCTTGACGCGGTGATGGCCGACCCGGAGGTGCATGCGATCGAGATGGTCAGCCCGGGGCTGAATGTGGCGCCGGTGCGGCGCGAACGCAGTCGGCCGGCGGTGCAGCCCTTGCGCCGTGAGTTCCCGGTGTTCTATCAGAGCAGCCCGGATGCGGAGCCGACCCTGGTGGCCAACGCGGTCTTGGTCTCGACCCAGGCCTTGGTGCAGGCGCAAGTGGCGCATATGCGCAATTTTGTGGCGGGCCTGCTGGCCGCGACGCTGGCGGCAGTCATCGCCACCAGCTATGTGCTGGTGAACCGCCTCGTGACACGGCCGGTCAAACGGCTGGGTGCGCTGGCGCAGCGGGTGGCGCGCGGTGAGTTGGGGGCGCGCACCGAGGTCGCGCACAGTGATGAAATCGGGGCGTTGACGCAGCAGTTCAACTCAATGAGCGAGCGTTTGCTGACCTCGTCGCAGGGCTTGCGTCAAAGCGAGCAGCGCTTTCGCAGCCTGTTTGAGAACGCCACCGAGGGCATTTTTCAGGCCGATGCCAAGGGCCGGATTTTGAGCCTGAATCGGGCGCTGGCAAAGATGCTGGGTTACGCCTCCCCGCGTGAGGCCCTTGTGGCCGGCCGGCGCATGCGCACGCTGGTGCAGGTGGAGGGCGCCGAGTACAAGCGCATCGCCCATGCCCTGGCCCGTTACCGCTTGCTGCAGCAGGTGCCGCTGCTGATCGCCAACCGCGAGGGCCGGGCCCTGTGGGTCGAGCTCAGCGCCCACGTGGTGCCCGCAGCCGATGCCGGCGGCGGCCTGCTGATCGAGGGCATGGTCAGCGACATCAGCCTGCGCCGACTGGCCGAGCAAGAGCTGACGCATCACCGCGACCACCTCGAGGACTTGGTGACCGAGCGCACGCTGGAGCTGAGCCAGGCCAAGCAGCGCGCAGAGTCCGCCAGCCGGGCCAAGACGCGCTTTCTGGCCAATATGAGCCATGAGTTTCGCACGCCGCTGAACGCGATTTTGGGCTTCACGCAGCTGCTGCAAATGGACGCGAGCCTGACGGCCGCGCAGCAAAGCAAGATTGGCCAGGTGCGCGATTCCGGCGAGCATTTGCTCAGCCTGATCACCGATGTGCTGGACACTGCCAGCATCGAGGCCGGCAAGGTGCGCCTGCAGCCCAGCTCGGTCGACCTGCGGGCCTTGCTGGACATGGTGTGCGACAGCGTGCGCCTGCGCATCGAGCAAAAGCAGTTGCTGTTCAATATCGACCTGGGCACGCAACTGCCCGTGCGGGTGTTGGTGGACGGCCAACGTCTGCGCCAGGTTTTGTTGAACTTGCTGTCGAATGCGCTCAAGTACACCGATGTCGGCGCGGTCGCTCTGGCGGTCCGCTTGCTGAGCGTGGAGGCCGGCATGGCGCGGCTGAGTTTCGAGGTCAGCGATAGCGGCATCGGCATCGCCGCGCATCAGCTGCCGCGCCTGTTCCAGCCCTTTGAGCAGGTGGTGGATGATGCGCGTTGCCTGGGCGGCACCGGCTTGGGTCTGTCGATCAGCCAGCAATTGATGCGCGAGATGGGCAGCGAGATCCATGTGCACAGCGAGTTAGGCGCGGGCAGCCGCTTTTCCTTTGTGCTCAGCCTGCACACGGTGGCGTGAATAACGGGGGCAGCGCGTGAGCACGCTGGTTTTTTACAAGCTGCTGGCGATTTTTATTGCGGTGGCGATTGGCTGGTTTGTGGGGCGCATGCGTTGGCTGGGCGGCCGCACCGGCACGGGCGCCGAGGCCAGTGACCCGGCCCGCGTGCTCTCCAATGTGGCGTTTTATATTTTTGTGCCGGCGCTGCTGTTTCGCACCACGGCGCGGCTGGACATGCAAAGCCTGCCTTGGCTGACGCTGGCGGGCTTTTTTGTGCCGGTGCTGCTGCTGTTGCTCTTGGTCTACGGCGTGCAGCGCTGGCGGGGTATCGGCGCCGAGGCGCCGGCCGCGCCCAGCGTGCAGGCCATCAGCGTCAGCTTCGGCAACACCTTGCAAATCGGCGTGCCCTTGGCGGCAGGCATTTTTGGCGAGGCCGGCCTTGCCGTTCATGTCACCGTGATCAGCCTGCACGCCTTGACGCTGCTGACCGTGTTGACCTTGTTGGTTGAGCTGGATCTGGCGCGCGCCCGCGCCGATTCGGCCGGCCTCATCAGCACGCTGGCGACGACGGTGCGCAACACGGTGATTCACCCGGTCGTGCTGCCGGTGCTGGCGGGCCTGGCATTGAATGCAAGCGGCATCGGCCTGCCGGCCGTGCTGGATGAGGTCTTGCTGATGCTGAGCACGGCCGTGGTGCCGCTGTGCTTGACGCTGATCGGCATGTCGCTGGCCTATTACGGCTGGCCCAAGGCTTGGCGCGGTGTGTTGGGCTTGGCGGCGCTGAAGTTGCTGGTGCTGCCGGCCTTGGTCTTGGTGGCCGCGCGTTGGGGCTTGGGTTTGACCGGCGTGGCCTTGTCGGTGATCGTGATGGCGGCGGCGCTGCCGATTGGCTCCAACGCCTTGATTTTTGCCCAGCGCTACCGTTGCCAAGAAGGTGAAACGACGGCCGCCATCGTGGCCTCGACGCTGCTGTTCGTGCTGACGGCGCCGCTGTGGCTGGAGCTGTTGAAACGCTTTGGCGGAGCGGCTTGAGGGCTTTCTAGTGCGTTACTGCAAAGCCAGCCAGATCTCATTGCGCCGCATGAACCACGGCGTCATCGGCCCGTTATAGCGGGCCAGCACCGGCTCGCCGTGAGTGGCGATGCCGGCCTCCTTGAGCGTGGCCTTCAAGGCGGCAAGGTGCTCCTCGTAATTCGCTTGCGACCAAGTGCCGGAGTAGCGGATGGCGGCCCATTGGGCGGCGCTAACTTGGCGCAATTGCACGCGCGCATCCAGCGGCTCCGGCGCCGCGGCCAGTGTCACGTCTTTGGGCAGCACGAACTGCACCCGCATGCCGCCTTCGGCCGCGCTTTGCTGCGTCACCGGCGCGGTCATGGCCATGCGCATGGGCTCGGCTGTGCTGCCCGCGCTCTGCTGGGTCACCGGCGCCGTCATGGCGAACTTCTGCGCGCCCTTGTTCTTGCCGAAGATATAGCCGGCCAAGATCGGAAAAGCCTGGTTGCCGGCCGCCTCCGCCGTTGAGCCGGTGGAACTCGAAGTACTCGACGATGCTCTT
>NZ_JANNMI010000335.1:0-6155 GCF_031397715.1 Roseateles sp. | reverse complement strand
CTACAGCTCGGCGGCGGGTTTCCCCATCGTCTGGTTCGGTGTTTTACCCTTGCCCGACTTTGTGCCACTGGACAAGGCCTTGGCCGCCTCATTCAAGCAGGCGCATCAGTTGTTGGCCTATGGCTTGGCGGCACTGATTCTGGCGCATTTGGCCGGCGCACTCAAACACCATTTTCTCGACCGTGACGGCCTGCTTCGGCGCATGTCTCCCTTCCCCCTGAAACGGAATCCTTCAGCATGAAAACTCTGATCAAAATATTGTTGGCCGTGTTGGTTGGCGCGGCCGGGCCGGCTACTGCTGCTGCCGACTTGTTGCCGGGCTTGAGCGAACTCAGCTTCACCAGCCGCCAGATGGGCGTGCCGGTGGAAGGCCGCTTCAAGCGCTTCGACGCCAAGTTGACTTTTGACCCCAAGAAACCCGAGGCCGGCCAGGTCAGCTTCAATATCGAGTTAGGAAGCGTGAGCTTGGGCGCGCCGGAGCTTGAGTCCGAGCTCGCCAAAGCGCCCTGGTTTGATAGCAAAAAACTCCCGCTGGCGCACTTTCAAAGCAGCGCCATCAAGGCCCGGGGCGGCAATCTGTTCGATGTCGCCGGCAAGCTGACCATCAAGGGCCTCAGCCGCGACATCGTCGTGCCGGTTCAGTTGGCGCAGTCCGGCAACGTCACGGCGGCCAGCGGCGGCTTCGTGCTCAAACGCCTCGAATTCAAGATCGGCGACGGCGAATGGGCCGACACCTCCTTGGTCGCCAACGAGGTGCAGGTGAAGTTCAAGCTCGCCTTCAACGGCGTCGCAGCCCTGTAAATTTTCTTTTTTTTCCTCAGCATTTCCCACTCCCCACGAGACCCTCAGCATGAAACAGTTTCTTCTGACTTTTGCCCTGGCCGCAAGCGCCGGCCTTTGCCAAGCCGCAGCAGCCACCTATGCCATCGACCCCAGCCACACTTTTGTGACCTACGAGATCACGCACTTCGGCACCTCGACCAACCGGGGCCGTTTCGACAAAAAAGAAGGCTCGGTGCAGTTTGACCGCGCCGCCAAGACCGGCCGGGTTGAGATCAGCTTTGAGATCGCCTCGGCCAGCACCGGCTTTGCGCCCATGGACAAGCATTTGCTGGCCGAAGACCTGCTCGCCGCCGAGAAGTTCCCGACCGCCCAGTTCGTCGGCGACAAATTCGTTTTCGACGGCGACAAGGTCAGCGAAGTGCAGGGCCAGCTGACACTGCGCGGCAAGACCAACCCGGTCACGCTCAAAGCCAATCACTTCAACTGTTATGACAACCCGATGCTCAAGCGCGAAGTCTGCGGCGGCGACTTCGAGGCCACCATTGACCGCACCCAGTGGGGCGTCGACTACGGCCTGGCTTGGGGTTTTCCAAAGAACGTCAAGCTGATCATTCAGGTGGAAGCGGTCAAGCAATAAGACCTAGCCTGAGGCAGCTGCGCTGCCTGTTCTTTGCAATTGAAGCCCGTCCGCCCTCACCGGCCGACGGGTTTTTCACTTTTAGGGCTTGCCGACTGTCGCGTTTTGGTGCAGTTCGACCATTCCGTGTTGCGCTGTATCGCGAGCGTCTGGGTCCAGGTCAACGCCTTCAGTACAGTGCAGCCCATGCAACAAGGTCCCTCTTCAATGCACCCGCCCACGCTCTACCAGCGCTGGCAACGCCTCGCCGCAGCCATGCTGCGGATCTTCCACAGCTACGCCGGCTGGCTGGTCAGCATCAGTTGGAAGCGCTTTATCGTCTTGGCGGTGGCGCTGATGATCGGCGTCAATATCCTGCAGGATCTGCCGCCCTTCACCTGGCGCATCAGCTCCACCGTCACGCCGGACGAGATCCCTGAGCCGGCCACCGAGCCCGAGCCGCCGGCACTGCCGGAACCCAGCCCGGCCGCCCGCCGCGCCGCCAAGCCACTGATCAAGTCCGACAAGCCGATTCACTACGAAATCACCATCGACGAGAACGGCGTCAAGGTGCAGCCGCGCAAGGCCAAATCTGCCGCGTCGGCGCCTGCCGATGCCGCTGCATCGGCTGTAGAAGACGGCGAGATCGACCCCGACCTGCCCTCGATTGAGATCCATCTACCCAAAGAAGCCAAATCGGCCGAGATCAGGCAAGCGGTTGAGGCGGCCAAGTCCGGCATTGAAGACGCCTTACGCGAGGCCTCGGAGGCGGCGCAGACTGTTGCCAAGGAGGCGGCCAAAGAAGCCCGTCGCGCCGCCCGCGAGGCGCAGAGCCAGCCGCGCCGCCACACCACGGTCGTGCATCTGGGCGATTTTTTGGTCAAGCTGGCCTTCTTCTTTGTGCTGGGTTCGGCCCTCATCAAGGTCAGCTACAAAGGCCGGCTGCAGGCCGAAGTAAAGGCAGCACAAGCGACCGAAACGGCCGAGGCCGAGTCGTTGAAGCGCCAAGTGGTCGAGGCCCGCATGGCCGCGATGCAGGCGCAGGTCGAGCCGCATTTCCTCTTCAACACGCTGGCCTCGATCGACCACCTGATCGAGACCGACCCGCCGCGCGCCTCGCAGATGCAAAAAAACCTGATTGCGCTCTTGCGGGCCTCGATGCCCACCATGCGCGAGGCCAATGCCAGCGGCGTGCGGGACCTCGGCCGCGAGTTGGCCGTCATCAAACCCTATCTGGAGATTCTCAAGGTGCGCATGGAAGAGCGGCTGCAGACCGAGATCAATGTGCCCGAGGGCCTGCTGTCAGCCGAGTTCCCGCCGATGATGATGCAAAGCCTGGTCGAGAACGCCATCAAGCATGGCCTAGAGCCCAAGGCCGAGGGCGGCATGCTGACGGTCAAGGCCGAGGTCAACCACGGCAAACTGGCGGTCACGGTGGCCGACACCGGCCTGGGCTTCGGCCGCGCCGCCACCAGCGGCACCGGCGTGGGCCTGGCCAATATCCGCGAGCGCTTGATGTTGTTGTACGGCGCCAAGGCCAGCGTCACCGTCAGCGAAAACCAGCCCAGCGGCACCAAGGTCACGATCACCGTGCCCTACCGCAGCCGCGGCCATGATTCCGATGACAAGCAAGGAGCTTAGAGATGAAAACGACGTTCAAATGGCTGCTGATTCTGAGCCTGGGGCTGGCCCTGCTGGGCCTGTTTGCAGGCGGCGCCTTGTGGCACGCATTGATCGCCCAGCCCGACGTCAGCATCAGCATCAACGGCGAAGATCTGGACTTGCAGGGCCTGCAGTCCGTACCCTGGTTCGGCGTCGTCTTCGGCATGCTGGCGGCCGGTGCGGTGGTCTGCCTGGTGATCCCGCTGGTCTTGCTCTTCAGTGTCGGCCTGCCCTTGCTGCTGACGCTGGCGATCTTGGCCGCCGTGGCTGTGGGCCTGCTCAGTCTCGGCGCGATGCTGTTTTCGCCACTCATCCTGCTGGTGCTGCTGCTCTTGATCGTACTGAGAAAAAAACGTCCAAAATCACCTGCGCAAGCCGCTAGCATTGCCCGATGAATTCACCTCAAAACTCCGAATCCCTGCGCGTGCGCGCCGTCCTGGCTGACGACGAGCGCCTGATGCGCGAGCAGCTGCGCGCGCGGCTTAACGAAGTCTGGCCCGATCTGGAAATTGTTGCCGAGGCCAAGAACGGCCTCGAAGCCGTCGAGTTGGTGCGGCAGCATCGGCCTGATCTGGTTTTTTTGGACATCCGCATGCCGGGCTTGACTGGCATTGACGCAGCGCGCCAGATTGCCCAGATGGGCGGCGGCGATGATGTGCCGGAGGGTGAAGACTGGCTGGTACCCGAGATCGTCTTCATCACCGCCTATGACCAATACGCGGTCGAGGCGTTTGAGCAGGGCGTGGCCGACTATGTGCTCAAGCCGGCTGAGCGTGAACGTTTGGCGGTGACGGTGCAGCGCATCAAAAAACGTTTGGCGCTGCGCGATGGCAGCGCCAAGGAAGAGGCGGGCAGCGGCAACGCCGCTGCAGCGCCCTTGCAGCAACTGCTGCACAAGCTCTCGGCCCAGCTCAACCCCGGCGCGGCGCCAAAATATCTGCAGTGGATTCAAGCCACCGTCGGCCAAGCGATCCAGATGATTCCGGTCGAGGATGTGCTGTTCTTCATCAGCGACGAGAAGTACACGCGGGTGCAGACGGCGCGCGTCGAGGCGCTGATCCGCAAGCCGATCAAGGAGCTGGTCGATGAGCTGGACCCAGCACTGTTCTGGCAGGTACACCGCTCGACCCTGGTCAATGCCCGCGCGATCGACGGCATCACCCGCGACTTCCGTGGCCGCCAGATGATCGGCGTCAAGGGCCTGACGGAGAAACTCGAAGTCAGCCGCAGCTACACGCAATTATTCAAGGGCATGTAGGCCGACCCGCCGTGCAGCGGAAACTACTGGGGCTGACGCCCAGCCCCAGCGCCGCCTTGCATCAAGAGTAGCGTGCCCGCCGGATGGCCAATGCCAAGCCGGCCAAACCGAGTGCGAGCAATGCCGACTGGCTAGGCTCCGGAATGGTCGGCACTTGCTTGAGCCGCCAGATATTGGTTCCCGCGGTGTCATACATCTCAAAGTGCAAGGACAGTTGATCTCCCGGTTTAATCACAAAGTCATCGAAATAGAAGTCCAACATGTCGATGGGCTGGTTCGTGCGGTCGACATGCCAGCCGCCAACGAAAATGCCGTTGATATCAACCTTGACGTTCTTCAGCCAGTCCGCATAGGCCGTGGGTTGGTCGAATGAAATGCCGTCGCCCTCACCCGAATCCACCCAGGCACCGCCGACAAAGGTTTGCAGGGTGATGTGGAAGTCGGTCCAGGCAGACTGGCTGCCGTTCCAGATGTACTTTTCAACACTCCAACGACCCACCATCGGGTCGATCGGGCGGGTGTAAATCGGCTCCAGCGACGAGGTGGTTTCCTGAAAAATGATGACCGGGTTGGGCGCGCCCTGCGCCGCCGCGCTCACGCACAAGCCCAGACTCAACCCAAGCGGCAGGATCGCCCCGACAAACGTCGCCTTCGACAAAAATGACTTGAACAAGCTCATGATTACTCTCCGATATTGGTCAAACGTGAAGCGCCTTGGCTTGCGGGCAGCAAGCTTGTTGACGGCGCCACTCCTTCAAGCGGTCAAAGCAGCGGGTCGGCTACAAGCGCCAGCAAATAGTAGGCGGGGGCCTCACTCTTAACCATAGCCAAACTAGGGAGTAACCCCGATGACCTGCGTCGCGTCGCACGCCGCGATGCCATTCGAGCGGCCCTATCTACACCCTATCGCAGCGCCCTGGCTTGTGCGCGGGCGACTCGCGACACTGAACGCCTGTGCAAAGCCAACACTCACTGCTCGCGTAACAGGACCCTCGCCCCATGCTGAAACTCTCCAATCTCACCCACATCTACCCCAACGGCGTCAAGGCGCTGGACGGCGTCAGTCTCGACATTCCCAAGGGCATGTTCGGCCTGCTGGGGCCCAACGGCGCCGGCAAATCATCGCTGATGCGCTGCATCGCGACGCTGCAAACCCCCAGTTCAGGCGGCATCCAGTTCGGCGCGATTGATGTACTCAAGCAGCCCGAGGCTTTGCGCGCCACGCTGGGCTATTTGCCACAAGACTTCGGCGTCTACCCGCGCGTGTCGGCCTATGACTTGCTCGACCATCTGGCCGTCTTGAAAGGCATCGCCAACAAGGGCGAGCGCCGCGACACCGTCGAGACGCTGCTGGCGCAGGTCAATCTATGGGGCGTACGCAAGAAGGCGGTGGCCGGCTATTCGGGCGGCATGCGCCAGCGCTTCGGCGTGGCGCAAGCGCTGATCGGCAACCCCAGCTTAGTGATCGTCGACGAGCCGACCGCCGGCCTCGACCCCGAAGAGCGCAACCGCTTCAACAATCTGCTGGCCGAGATCGGCGCGAACGTGGTGGTGATTCTGTCCACCCATATCGTCGAGGACGTGGCCGATCTGTGTCCGCGCATGGCCATCATCAATAACGGCAAAATTGTGCTGACCGGCGCGCCGCAGAACTTGCGCCGCGAGCTGCAGGGCCGGGTCTGGCGGCGCAGCGTCGACAGCGCCTCGCTGCCGCGCTACCAGGTCGACTTGAACGTGATCTCGAACCGCCTGCGCGGTGGCCAGACCGTCATCCATGTGCTGGCCGACAGCGCACCCGAGGCCGGTTTCGAGGCGGTCGACGGCGACCTGGAGGAC
>NZ_JANNMI010000235.1:0-3451 GCF_031397715.1 Roseateles sp. | reverse complement strand
ATCTGCCGCCACGGGCCGACCTGATCGTGCCGTTTTTCAAGACCGTCAGCTATCCGCTGGGCGTGTTCGGTTTCATCGCGCTGTCCTATTTCGTCATCGTCGGCTGTAGCAATGCGGTCAATATCACCGACGGTCTGGACGGCTTGGCGATCATGCCGGTGGTGATGGTGGGCTCAGCCTTGGGTCTGTTTGCCTACATGACCGGCTCCTCGGTGTTCTCCAAATACCTGCTTCTGCCCTATATCCCCGGTGCCGGCGAATTGCTGATCTTCTGCGCGGCGATGGCCGGCGCGGGGCTTGCTTTTTTGTGGTTCAACGCCCATCCGGCCCAGGTCTTTATGGGCGATGTCGGCGCGCTGTCGCTGGGCGGGGCTTTAGGCACGGTGGCGGTGATCACGCGCCAGGAGATCCTGCTGGGCATCATGGGCGGCATCTTTGTGGCCGAGGTCTTGTCGGTGATGTTGCAGGTGACTTGGTTCAAGTACACCAAGAAGAAGTTCGGCGCGGGACGACGCATCTTCAAGATGGCGCCGCTGCACCATCATTTCGAGAAATCCGGCTGGAAGGAAACGCAGGTCGTCGTGCGCTTCTGGATCATCACCATGCTGCTGTGTTTGGTCGGCCTAGCAAGTCTCAAATTGCGATGAGAAGCTACGACGGCGTTCGCGTGCTGATCCTGGGTCTGGGCGACTCGGGCCTGGCCATGGCCGCTTGGATGACTCGTTACGGCGCCGCCGTGCAAGTCTGGGATTCACGCACTGAGCCGCCGCAACTGGCGAAGTTGCATGCCGAGCTGCCCGGCGCCGAGTTTCGCCACGGCGAATTGCCGCTTGAAGCCTTGAATGGCATACAGCTGGTACTGAAGAGCCCCGGCCTGTCGCCACTGGACACACGCATCGCGCCGCTGTTGGCCTTGGCCCGCCAGACCGGTGTGCCGGTGCAGGGCGAGTTAGGCCTGTTCGCCCAAGCCTTGGCCGATCTGAAGCTGAGCCGTCAATACGCGCCGGCCGTGCTGGCCATCACCGGCACCAATGGCAAGACCACCACCACCTGCATGACGGCCTTGCTGGTCGAGCGCGCCGGCAAGCGCGTCGCCGTGGCCGGCAATATCGGGCCCAGCATGCTGACGACGTTGGCGCAGGCGCTGGATCAGGAGCCGGCGGCGGTCGAGACGCCAGCTGTCGCGGAGCCGGTGGAACCTGAAATCGAAGTCGCCGCGACGACGATGGAAATGGTCGACGCCTTGCTGGACGAGGCGCCGCTGCCGATTGACCCGCCGCCGCCCAAGGGTCCGGTGTTCGAGTTTCTGCCCGAGGTCTGGGTCTTGGAGTTGTCGAGTTTTCAGCTCGACGGCGTCGAGGGTTTCGAGCCGACCGCCGCTGCGGTGCTGAATCTGAGCCAGGATCATCTGGACTGGCATGGCGACATGCAAGCCTATGCGCAAGCCAAGGCGCGCGTGTTCGGCGAGCACGCGCTGATGGTGATCAACCGCGACGACGCCGCCGTCGAGGCGCTGGTGCCGGACGCCGTCCTGGTCAAGCAAGGCCGCGGCCGTGCGGCCAAGTCGGTCGGCAGAAGGGTCGCCCGCTTCGGTTTGGACGCCCCCGACCGGCCCGGCGATTTCGGCCTGGTCACCGAGGGCGGCATGGCCTGGCTGGTACGGGCACGTGAGCAGGACGAGACCTTGCGTAGAAAACGCGGCGATGAAGAGGAAGAAATCACCCTGCAACGCCTGATGCCGGCCGACGCCTTGCGCGTGCGTGGCCGGCACAACGCCGCCAACGCCTTGGCCGCGCTGGCACTGGCCACGGCCGCCGGCTGCGCCTTGGCGCAGATGCTGCATGGCCTGCGCGAATACCGCGGCGAGCCGCATCGGGTCGAGCATGTGGCGACGCTGAATGGCGTTGATTTCTATGATGATTCCAAGGGTACCAATGTAGGCGCTACCGTCGCTGCGATCAGCGGTCTGGGCGCCGACCGCGCCGCCGCCAAGCTGGTCTTGATACTGGGCGGCGACGGCAAGGGCCAGGATTTTTCGCCGCTGGCCGCTGGCGTGACACGTTATGCGCGCGCCATAGCGCTAATAGGCCGCGACGCCGAGCAAATTCGTGCGGCGCTTGAATCGTGTGGCGTACCCATGCAGGCGCATGAGAGCCTGGAGGCCGCCACCGCCTGGTGTTTACAGCAGGCACAGAGCGGCGACAGCGTGCTCTTGAGTCCGGCCTGCGCCAGCCTCGATATGTTCCGCAACTACGCCCATCGGGCCGAGGTCTTTGTCGCCGCCGTGCAGGGCCTGGCCGCGGATCTGGGGCAGGGCGTATGAGCGCCACCTTGGGGCTGAAGAGCTGGCTTGAGCGCCTGAAGGCACTGCTGTCCGGCGCAAAAGACGGTCACGTCGATGTGCCGGTGCGCGACTGGGTGTCGCCCAGCGCCGGCCAGCCTACGCGCATCCAAGGATTGGATTTGACCCTGATCTGGGTCACCTTGGCCTTGATGGGTCTGGGCCTGCTGATGGTCTATTCGGCCTCGATCGCGATGCCGGACAACCCGCGTTTCGCCAAGTATTTGCCGACCCACTTTCTGACCCGCCACATCATCGCCTTGGTGTTTGGCCTGGTCGCGGCGGTGATCGTGGTGCAGATCCCGGTGTCGACCTGGGAGCGGCTGGCACCGTGGATGTTTGTGCTGTCCTTGATCTTGCTGGTGGCGGTGTTGATTCCCGGCGTTGGCAAGGTGGTTTACGGCGCGCGGCGCTGGCTGCCGCTGGGAGTGATGAACTTTCAGCCGTCCGAGCTGGCCAAGATGGCGATCGCCATGTACGCGGCCAGCTACATGATGCGCAAGATGGACGCCCGCGAGAATTTCTTCAAGGCGGTCTGGCCGATGGCGATGGCCTTGGGCGTGGTGGGGGTGCTCTTGCTGGCCGAGCCGGACATGGGCGCCTTCATGGTGATCGCCGCGATCGCGATGGGCATTCTGTTCCTGGGCGGCGTCAACGGCCGGATGTTTTTTCTGATCGTGGCGGTGCTGGTCGGTGCCTTCGTGATGATGATCGCCTTCAGCGACTTCCGGCGCGAGCGCATCTTTGCCTATCTGAACCCCTGGGACGAAAAGTACGCTCAGGGCAAGGCCTATCAGCTGACCCATTCGCTGATCGCCTTCGGCCGCGGCGAATGGTTCGGCCAAGGCCTGGGCTCCAGCGTCGAGAAGCTGCACTATCTGCCCGAGGCGCACACCGACTTTTTGCTGGCCGTGATCGGCGAAGAGCTGGGTTTCGTCGGCGTCGCCCTGGTCATCATTGCTTTCTTCTGGCTGTCGCGCCGCTTGTTCCATATTGGCCGCCAAGCGGTCGCGCTGGACCGTGTCTTCGCCGGGCTGTACGCACAAGGCATTGGCATCTGGGTCGGCGGCCAGGCCTTCATCAATATGGGCGTCAACCTGGGCGCTCTGC
>NZ_JANNMI010000231.1:0-10576 GCF_031397715.1 Roseateles sp. | reverse complement strand
GACCCGAGCATGGTTGTGAATGCCGGCGTGGCGCAAGGCCTCGTTGAGCGATTTGTAGGAGTCGCTGAGGTCGGTGTACTTGCCGCACATCGCCACGCAGACATCCTTGACCGGGTTCATCACCTCATGCACCAGCTTGTCCCAGCGCCGCAAATCGGCCGACTTGGTGTTCAGTTGCAGCTTGGTGCAGATCATTTGATCCAGACCCTGCTCGTGCAACATGCGCGGCACCTTGTAGATGGTGTCAACGTCCCACATCGAGATCACGCCGTACTCGGGCACATTGGTGAAGAGCGAAATCTTCTCGCGCTCATCGTCCGGGATACGGCGGTCGGCGCGGCAGATCAGCGCGTCGGGCTGGATGCCGATCTCGCGCATCTTCTGCACCGTGTGCTGGGTCGGCTTGGTCTTGAGCTCACCGGCGGCGGCGATCCAGGGCACATAGGACAGATGCACAAAGGCGACCTGGTTCGGGCCGGCCTTCATGCTCATCTGGCGCGCCGCTTCGAGGAAGGGCAGCGATTCGATGTCGCCGACGGTGCCGCCGATCTCGACAATCGCCACATCCACCGCATCAGCGGTGCCGACGCCGGCACCCCGGCGCACAAAGTCTTGGATTTCGTTGGTGATGTGCGGGATCACCTGCACGGTCTTGCCGAGGTAGTCGCCGCGGCGTTCCTTCTCCAGCACCGACATATAAATCTGCCCGGTGGTGAAGTTGTTGGCCTTCTTCATGCGCGTGGTGATGAAGCGCTCGTAATGGCCCAGGTCCAGATCGGTTTCGGCACCATCTTCGGTGACAAAAACCTCACCATGTTGGAACGGAGACATCGTGCCCGGATCCACATTGATATAGGGATCGAGCTTGATCAGGGTGACCTTGAGGCCGCGTGATTCGAGGATGGCAGCCAGTGAAGCCGATGCGATGCCCTTGCCGAGTGAGGACACCACACCGCCCGTGACGTAGACGTATTTGGTCATGTCGTGCAGCGTCTTTTCAAAAACGCTGTGGTGGTAAAACGCGATTATAGAGGGGCGAAATCGCCGCTCTTGCTATCGAGTGGCATCGCATCCAGCATTTGCAGCACCAGGGCGGCGGTCTCAATCGGCCGCTCGAACGGGAATAGGTGCGAGCCCGGCATCCAGGCGAAATGCTTTTTGGCCAGCGCCTTGGACGCCGCCGAGCCGGCCATGCGCAACTCCTCGGACTCGGCGCCGGCCACAAAGCCGACCGGGCATTGCGGCGGGTGGCGGGCAATCAAGCGACCGAGGTGATGGGGCAAGGTGTTGTAGATGCGGGTCTCTTGCTCGCGGCTGAAGCGCATGCGGGTCAGCCCATCACCGCCATCCTCGAAGCCGCTCTCGACATAGTCCGCCAGGACTCTGGGATCCCAGCGTGCGAACTTATCTTTGGCCGCGAAGTGGCTGAGCACCGCTGGCCGACTCGGCCATTCATGCCGGCGCTGGCTTGAAATCCGCCCCGGTGAGACGCGCGCAATCAGCCGCGTCGCCTTGGCCAGTTGCAGGCTGTGCGCCCGCCAGCCGGCCACCAGCGGTGCGTCTAACAAGACCAGGCCCTGAACCAGATCGGGCCGCCGGCTGCTGACCAGCAAGCTCAACAAGCCGCCGAGCGAATGGCCGATCAGCACCACCGGGCCAGGGCTTGCCATCTGTGGCCGCACTTCGCGCTCGATGAAGTGGATCAGCTGATTGCGCAGATGCGGCCAGTTGCTGGTGACCGGGTAGGCCGGGTCATGGCCGATGATGGGCAGCGCATGGACGCGCCAGCCGGCGTTGCGCCAGGCCTCGAACAGCAGGCGGTAGCAGCCAGCGCCGAAGCCGTTGGCATGCGAGAAGACGATGGTCTTGCTCATGGATTCAAAGAGCTGCTCTGCTTAGGTTCTTCAACTGATAAACCAGGGCCAGCGCTTCACGCGGGCTCAAGGTGTCGGGGTCGACATCATCGAGCGCTTGCCGCAAGGCGCTTGTCTCTTCAGCGACTGCCGGCACCGAAGTGGCCGGCGGCGGCGCGAACAGATCGATCTGCGCGCGGCCCTCGCCGGCCTTGGCCTCCAGCGCCTCCAGCGTGGCACGTGCCTGGCGCACCAGGCTGGCCGGCATGCCCGCCAGCCGCGCCACCTGCACGCCGTAGCTGCGGCTGGCCGGGCCGGGCTGGATCTCGTGCAGAAAGACTATTGCGTCGCCGCTCTCGACCGCGCCCACATGGCAGTTGATTGCCTCGCGGTGCTTGGCCGGGAATTCGGTCAGCTCAAAATAGTGGGTAGCAAACAAGGTGAACGAGCGGCTCTTGTCGTGCAGATGGCTGGCGATCGCGCCGGCCAGGGCCAGGCCGTCAAAGGTCGAGGTGCCGCGCCCGATCTCGTCCATCAAGACCAGCGACTGATCGGTGGCGCTGTGCATAATCGCCGCGCCTTCGGTCATTTCCAGCATGAAGGTGGACTGCGCGTTAGCGAGATCGTCGGCCGCGCCGATGCGGGTGTGGATCGCGTCCATGGGACCTAGTCGGCAGGCGTCGGCCGGCACATAGGAGCCGATCGCCGCGAGCAGGGCGATCAGGGCGACCTGGCGCATGAACGTGCTCTTGCCGCCCATATTCGGGCCGGTGATCATCAGCATGCGGGTGCGGGCGTCGAGGTGGCAATCATTGGCCATGAACTCGCCGGCGCCCGTTTCGCGCAGGCGCGATTCGACGACGGGGTGGCGGCCGGCCGTGATGTCAATGGCGGGTTGATTGACGAACTCCGGCCGGCACCAACGCAGCGTCGCCGCACGCTCAGTCAAGGCGGCCAAGGCGTCAAGACTGGCCAGCGCGCGGCCCAGGCGTGTCAGCGGCTGGAGCTCGTCGATCAGCTGGTCCAGCACCAGCTCGAACAATAATTTCTCGCGCGACAGCGCACGCTCCTGCGCCGACAAGGCCTTGTCCTCGAAGGCCTTCAGCTCGGGCGTGATGTAGCGCTCGGCGTTTTTCAGCGTCTGGCGGCGCTGGTAGTCGGCCGGCACCTTATCGACCTGGCCCTGCGTGACCTCGATGAAAAAGCCGTGCACGCGGTTGAACTGCACGCGCAGATTGGGAATGCCGGTGCGCGCCCGTTCGCGTGTTTCCATATCGATCAGAAAGGCGTCGCAATTGCTGGAAATAGCGCGCAGCTCATCCAGCTCGGCATCGAAGCCATCGGCAATCACGCCGCCGTCGCGTACCAGCACGGCCGGCTCCTGGTGAAGAGCGCGGCGCAGCAGCTCCTCGATATGCGGGGAGGCCAGGAGACCAGCGGCGAGCTCGTCCAGCAGGGCGCTGCCGGCGGGCAGGGTGCGGCGCAAATCGGGCAAGACCTGCAAGGTCGCGCGCAGGCCGGTCAGCTCACGCGGCCGCACCTGACGCAGGGCGATGCGCGCCGCAATCCGCTCGACGTCCGAGACCTGGCGCAGCGCCTCGCGCAAGGGCTCGGGTGAACTTTCCAGCATGGCAGCAATCGCGGCGTGCCGCGCCAGCGCCTCGGCCCGCTCGCGCTTGGGGTGCAAGAGCCATTGACGCAGCGCCCGGCTGCCCATGCCGGTGCGGCAGCTATCCAGTAGCGACAGCAGGGTCGGTGCCGTCTCACCGCGCAAGGTCACCGTTAGCTCCAAATTGCGCTGGGTGGCAGGCGGTAAGTCCAGCAGCTCGCCGCTGCGCTGCACTTGCAAGCTCTTCACATGGGCGAGTGCGCGGCCCTGGGTGTGTTCGGCATAACTGAGCAAAGCAGCGGCCGCCGCGTGTGCCGCGACTAGCTGCTGGGCGTTGAAACCGGCCAGGCTGGCCACGGCCAGCTGCTCACACAGCTTGCGCGCGCCCAAAGCGCTGTCGAACTGCCAGCTCGGCCGGTTGGTGATCGGTACATGGGCGGCCAGCACGGCGGCCGGCTGCTTTTCGCGGTCGATCAGCACCTCGGCCGGGCTCAGGCGCGCCAGCCAGGAGGGCAGCTCCTTGTCCGTGCATTCGGCCAGTCCCAACTGGCCCTGCGTCATCGACAGCCAAGCCAGGCCGTAAGTCTTGCCCTGCGCCACCACGGCCAGCAAGACCGAGTCTTGCTTGTCGGCCAGCAGCTCGCTGTCGGTGACGGTGCCCGGCGTGACCACGCGCACCACCTTGCGCTCGACCGGGCCTTTGCTTGTCGCCACATCGCCGACCTGCTCGGCAATCGCCACCGCCTCTCCCAGCTTGATCAGCTTGGCCAGATAACTCTCCAAAGCATTGACCGGAATCCCCGCCATCACCACCGGCTGACCGGCGCTCATGCCGCGCGTGGTCAGGGTGATGTCGAGCAGCGCATTGGCCTTGCGGGCGTCGTCGAAGAAGACCTCGTAGAAGTCGCCCATGCGGAAGAACACCAGCTCATCGGGGTGCTCAGCCTTGATGCGAAGGTATTGCGCCATCACCGGCGTGTGGGCGGAGAAATCCTGAACTTGGCTCATTGGCTTTGTTTACAGCAATTGAAAAAGCCCTCGGCTGAGGGCTTTGGAAGGACCGTGCTTGGATCGAAGTTTAGTCGGCTTGCGCGTCGTCCGACTTGCGGATGCGCACGCTGGCACGCTTCTTGGGTTCAATTGCGGCAGCCAGTGCAGCCGCCGGGCTTGTGGAGTCGCTGGCGTCCGCACCAGCTTGCGCCTCTTCCTCTACCTTGATCACCCGCGTGTACGGCGCCAGGATGGTCACCAACTGGCCATAGATCTTCGGGTTGCCGGCCACCACTTCACGCTGGTGCAGGAAATCGGATTCGCCGGTGAAGTTGCCGACCAGACCACCGGCCTCGGTGATGATCAGCGAGCCGGCCGCCACATCCCAGGGCTGCAAGCCGGTCTCGAAGAAGGCGTCGTAATAGCCGGCCGCCACATAGCAGAGGTCCAGGGCTGCGGCACCGGGGCGGCGCAGGCCGGCGCATTCGACCATCACCTCTTCGAACATCTTCATATAGCGCTTGAAGTTGTCGCCACGGCGGAACGGGAAGCCGGTGCCGATCAAGGCGTCGCTCATGCGGGTGCGCTTGGACACGCGCAAGCGGCGGTCGTTCATGAAGGCGCCGCGGCCCTTGGTGGCATAGAACAAATCGTTGCGGGTCGGGTCATAGACAACGGCCTGCTGAATCACGCCGCGATGCGCCAGCGCAATCGACACGCAGTACATGGGCAGGCCGTGGATGAAGTTGGTGGTGCCGTCGAGCGGGTCGATGATCCAGACGAACTCGGAGGTCTTGTTGCCATGCTCGCGGCCCGATTCTTCGGCCAGGATGCCGTGGTCGGGGTAGGCGCCGAGCAGGGTCTCGATGATGATGTTTTCAGCAGCTTGGTCCACCTCGGTCACGAAGTCATTGGGTGCCTTCGTGTTGATCTTCAGGATGTCGAGGTCCATGGAGGCGCGGTTGATGATGGCACCGGCCGAGCGCGCCGCCTTGATGGCGACATTGAGCATGGGATGGAGTGAGGATTGCTGCGTCATGCGAAGGGGTACCTTGACTGAAGAGGTGGACTGGCGGAAAAAAAGAGCGGCTTCTTGTCCAGTTGTGCGGCTGCGTGAGCCGGACTAAGGATAATCCCGTATTTTAGCCGAGCGCGGCCCATTCCTCCAAATGGGCTGCCGGCCTGACCCGAGCGCAGCCCGTAGATATGACACGATTTGTCCTGATTCAAACCAGCCACCCCGGCAATGTTGGCTCCGCCGCGCGCGCCATGAAGGTGATGGGTTTTTCGGAGCTGGTGCTGGTGCGGCCACGCTACGCCGACGTGCTGACCCAACAGGCCGCCATCTCCTTGGCCAGCAGCGCCAACGACATTCTGGAGAACGCCCGCATCGTTGACACGCTGGAAGAAGCGTTGGACGGCGTCACTTTCGCCTGCGCGACAGCGATGACGCCGCGCGACTTCGGCCCGCCGGTGCGCGAGCCGCGCTCGCTGTTTGCCGAGCTGGCGGCCCCCGAGGGTCAACAGCACAAACTCGGCCTGGTGTTTGGCTGCGAGCGCTTCGGCATGAGCAATGACGACGTCTACCGCTGCCACGCCGTGCTGTCGATTCCCACCCATCCCGACTACGGTTCGCTCAATCTCGGCCAGGCGGTGCAGTTGTTGGCCTATGACTGGCGCCAGGCGCTCGGCGGTTTTGCGGTGGCCGCCCGCACACCCGACCCAAAGTTGGCCGATGTCCAGGCGGTGCGGGGCATGCTGGATCATCTGCAGGCTTCGCTGGAGGCCATCGGCTATCTGGACCCCTTGGTGCCGAGGAAGCTGATGCCCAGGCTGACTCAATTGTTCAACCGCGTCCAGCTGAGTTTGGACGAGGTGCATATCTTTCGCGGCATCGCGCGGGCGATGGTGGAGCCAGCACGCCCAAAGGCCAGGCCTGGCAGCGAAGATTGAAGTGCGCCGCTAAACTGGCCGGCCTCACTTGCTTTTGACTCATCAGCCACCCCCATGTTCCAACGCCTGCGCGAAGACATTGCCTGCATCCTTGAACGCGACCCCGCCGCCCGCTCGGCGTTGGAGGTGCTGACCTGCTATCCGGGCCTGCATGCCTTGATCCTGCACAGGCGCGCGCATTGGTGCTGGCAGCATGGCTTCAAATGGTTGGGCCGTTTCATCTCGCACCTGACGCGCTTTTTCACCGGCATCGAGATCCACCCCGGTGCGCGCATCTCGCGCAAGGTCTTCATCGACCACGGCATGGGCATCGTGATCGGCGAGATGGCCGAGATCGGCGAAGGCTGCACCATTTACCAGGGCGTCACCCTGGGTGGCACCGCCTTGGTCAAGGGCGCCAAGCGCCACCCGACGCTGGAGGCCGGCGTCATTGTCGGTGCCAATGCCTGCGTGCTGGGCGGCTTCACCGTCGGCGCCGGCGCCCGCATTGGCTCGGGCGCGGTGGTGACCAAACCGGTGCCGGCCGGCGCGACGGCCGTGGGCAACCCGGCGCGTGTCATCGAAGCCAAGATCGAAGCGAAAAGTGAAGCGAAGTCTGCGGCGACCGAGCGCTTTTCGGCTTACGGCGTGAGTTTGGGTGACGACCCGGTCGCGCAGGCGATGCGCGGTTTGATCGACAACGCAGCCGGCCATGATCACCAAATCACCCTGCTCTGGCAGGCGGTCTGCAAGCTGTCTGCGGCCACTAACTCCAAGGTCGGTGACTGTGTGCCGCAAGACGCGCAGCAGGACGAGGCCTTCGACGCCGCTGGTTTGACCCGTTTGGTCAAATAACCGGATTGCTTCGAGCGGGGCGTTGCGCGGACTTGGGCCTGAAAGCCCGCACGATTTCGTCGCGCGTTTCCAGGTAGGGGCCGCCGATCAGGTCGATGCAATAGGGCACGGCGGCAAATATGCCGTCCACCAATTGCTTGCCGTCGGCATCTTTCAGGCCGGCCAAGGTCTCGGCGATCGCCTTGGGCTGGCCCGGCAGATTGATGACCAGAGCCTTAGCCCGAATCACCGCGACCTGGCGAGACAAAATCGCGGTGGGCACAAAGCGCAGCGAAATCTGCCGCATCTGCTCACCGAAGCCGGGCATTTCCTTGTCGGCCACATCTAGCGTCGCCTCGGGCGTCACATCGCGCAGCGCCGGGCCGGTGCCGCCGGTGGTCAGTACCAAATTGCAGTTAGCGTTGTCGACCAGATCACGCAGCGTCTGCGCGATCAAGGCGCGCTCATCCGGAATCAAGCGCGCCTCGAACTCGATAGCGTTGTGCAGCGCGCTGCTCAACCACGCCTGCAGGGCCGGCAGGCCCTTGTCTTCGTAGACGCCGCTGGAAGCACGGTCGCTGATCGAGACGATGCCTATGCGCACCGGCTCTGGACTGTCATTCGTCAGCATCGTCGCCGTCGCCGTCATGGGCCGGCTCAGCCTTGGGCGCTACCCGCAACTCCTCGGTTTTGATGAACTGGAATAGATCGCGAAAAGCCCGTCCCGAGCGCTTTTCGGGTTCTAGTACGGCGTCTTTGCGGGCCGCGCGCACGAGGCTGCGCAACTGCTGCACATCGATGCCCTCGTGTTCCTGAATGAAGTCCTGCATGGCCGCATCATCGGCCAGTAAGCGTTCGCGCCAGCGCTCGCTCAGGTGTAGCGCCAAACTGTCTTTGGCGAAACCGAGCTTGAAGTCGGCCACCGCTTGGCGCAGCGGCTCGGGGTCGACCCGGCGCATCAGCTTGCCGATGTATTGCATCTGCCGCCGCAAACCCTCGTGGGCGGTGATCTTCTTGGCGTCTTTCAGCGCGTCGGCCAGAATCTCGGGCAGATTCAGCGGCGCGATGCGGCTGGCCGGCAGGGTCATCAACTCCTTGCCCAGCACTTGCAGATCGGTCATCTCGCGTTTGAGCTGGCTTTTGCTAGGGCCGTCAAAGTCATCGTCGCCGGCATTTGTTTCTTCTTGTGTTCGCATGGTGGTTCTTGGGCAATGTTCGACGGGTGTTCTGGGCTTGACCGAAAAAAGCGGTTTATTGCAGCGCAGTGGTGAGCGGCTTGGCGCACAGCTTGCGCGCGCCGCTCGTATGATTGTCCCTTAGTTCTCCAAATTATCTTCGGCAGGCCGCCCGTCTGCCGGCAGCGTGACTTCAATTCTCAGACCTAATTCGCCACACCCATCCATGTCAAAGCACTCGAAGACTTCCACTCATCCAACCGCTTCGTATGGCACGCATGAGTCCGTCAGCGGCTTCGCCTACCGGGGTGAGCAGTTCCAGCAGTTGATCGAGGACGTGTTGGCCGAGGCCAAGCAGCTGGGCGCGTCGGACGCCGGTGCCGAGGTCTCCGAGGGTTGCGGTCTGTCGGTCTCGACCCGCATGGGTGAGATCGAAAACGTCGAGCGCAATCGCGACAAATCGCTCGGCATTTCGGTCTATGTGGGCCAGCGTCGCGGCAACGCCAGCACCTCGGACTTCTCGCGCAAGGCCCTGCAAGATACCGTGCGCGCCGCTTTTGATATCGCTCGCTTCACCGCCGAGGACCCGGTTGCCGGCCTGCCCGATGTTGAAGACTTGTCGCTCGACGCCGCGGCTCGGCCCGAGCTTGATCTGTTCCACCCCTGGTCCATCGACGCGCAGGGTGCGGCCGAAATGGCGCTGCGTTGCGAGGCCGCTGCCTTTGCCACCGACAAGCGCATCACGAATAGCGAGGGCGCGGCGGTATCAGCGCAGCAGTCGCATTTCTATATGGGCAATAGCCGCGGTTTCCGGGGCGGCTACGCGAGTTCGCGGCATTCAATTTCGGTGGCACCGATCGCCGGCCGCGGCGCGCAGATGCAGCGTGACTCTTGGTATAGCTCGATGCGCAGCGCCGCCGACTTGGCCACACCCGAGAGCATCGGCCGCTACGCCGCCGAGCGCGCGCTGTCACGGCTGAAGTCGCGCCGTGTCGCCACCGCCGAGGTGCCGGTCTTGTTCGAGAGCACGGCCGCGGCCGGCTTGCTGGGCGCGGTTGTGCAGGCCACCAGCGGCGGCGCGCTGTACCGGCGCGCCAGCTTTTTGCTCGACAGCCTGGGCAAGCCCGTGCTGGCCTCGCACATCGATATCTATGAGAACCCGCATGAGATCAAGGGCAAGGGCAGCGCGCCTTTCGATGATGAGGGCGTCACGACCCGGCCGCGCAGCGTGGTCGAGGCCGGTGTGTTGCAGGGTTATTTCCTGTCCACCTATTCGGCTCGCAAGCTTGGGATGCGCACCACCGGTCACGCTGGCGGCTCGCACAATCTGCAGATGAGCAGCCGCTTGACGGCGCCCGGCGATGATCTCAAAACCATGCTCAAGCGCCTGGGCCGCGGTCTGTTCGTGACCGAGCTGATGGGGCAGGGTGTCAACTATGTCAACGGCGACTACTCGCGCGGCGCCAGCGGTTACTGGGTCGAGGACGGCGAGATCGCTTTCCCCGTGCACGAGATCACCATCGCCGGCAATCTGAGCGAGATGTTTCAAAACATCATCGGCATCGGCTGCGATCGCTACACCATGGGTGGCAAGACGATAGGTTCGGTGCTGATCTCGCGGATGAAGTTGGCGGGCAGCTAAGGCCTCTTTTAAGCGGCTTTTCAGTTTGCCGTAAGCCGGCAATGAGTTTGGCGCCAACATCCCAAAATGAGACTGTATTTGCACGGGTTTGCCCCGGTAAGCACCGGTTTTGTGCCCCCTAGAATTGGCCAGCATTTTCATGCAAATCCAAAACTAGGAGTCACAAGATGGAGCGTAGATCCTTTGTTCGCCAGGCTGGCATGGCCGGTGTGCTGGCCGCCGGCTTTGCACCCGCTGTCGTGCATGCTCAGGCGACCATTCGCTGGCGTCTGGCATCGAGTTTTCCAAAATCCTTAGACACCATTTTTGGCGCTGCCGATATGTTCGCCAAGAAGGTTGGGGAGATGACCGGTGGCAAGTTCCAAATTTCGACCCATGCTGGCGGCGAACTGATGCCCGCTTTTGGTGTGGTCGATGCGGTCAAGGACGGCACGGTGGAAATGGCCCACACGGCGCCCTATTACTTCCACGGCAAGGACGAGACCTTCGCGATTGGCTGTGCAATCCCGTTCGGCCTGAATAGCCGCCAGATGACGGCGTG
>NZ_JANNMI010000199.1:0-61611 GCF_031397715.1 Roseateles sp. | reverse complement strand
AAGAGTTGCTTTCACGGCGCAATCTCGGCAGGACAAAATGTACCGACCGAGGTCGGCTCGCCAACAGGATATCGCGCGTCAATCTGGCGCCGCCAACGAGCTGCGGGCCTTGACGGTCAGCTTAGAAAAACCAACGGCTTGGAAAAGCAAAAAGCCTGCTACCGATTCGATAGCAGGCTTTTCAAGCCCCATGCGGGATTGAGTGGTGGGCCCTGAGTGACTCGAACACTCGACCTACGGATTAAGAGTCCGCTGCTCTACCAACTGAGCTAAGAGCCCTACTCTTTGCTTAACTCGCTATTATATTTGCGAACTAACCTATTCTAATTATAATCTATGTTTAGTATAAACTCACTTTACAGTGCTTTCATACTAACCTAGGCTAGATATGGTGGGTCGTGCGGGACTCGAACCTGCGACCTACGGATTAAAAGTCCGCTGCTCTACCAACTGAGCTAACGACCCATCAAGCGAAGCTCACCATTCTAATCTTAATTTAGCTTGTCACGCAAGAGTCTTGTGCAGATTTTGCAGAAGAACCTTGATCAGCTCGGCGGCAGCCGCCATGCCGAAGCTGGCAGTCACCGTGACACTGGAGCCATAACCATGGCAATTCAGACTGCCGTCCACAGCGCAAGCCGCACCTTCTTGCGCAATCGGGCGCAACACGGCTTCGCGCGAGAACACACAGGCCAGGCCCATCCGGCCTTTGCGCGGCGCCGCATGATGCTGCCTCAGGCGCTGACGCAAGGAGGCCAGCAAGGGGTCATGCGTGGTGTCCGCTAAATCCTCGATGCTCAGCAGATGCGGCTCACGCTTGCCGCCAGCCGCACCAACCACAACATAGGGCAAGCCCTGCTGCAGCGCCCATGCCGCCAAATGAGCCTTGGCTCGAACTTGGTCACAGGCATCAACCAAGCCATCTAACTGGGTGTCGGCCCCGTCCAACATCGCCGGCCAATTTTGCTCATCGACAAACTCTTCGATGATGCGAACCTTGCAGTCAGGATGAATGTCATGAATGCGGCGCCGCAGCGCTTCCGCCTTCGCCATGCCGAGCGTCGACCCCAACGCCTGAACTTGGCGATTGATATTGGATTCGGCGACTTGGTCAAAATCGATCAAGGTCAGCGCCGCCACCCCGCTTCGCGCCAGCGCCTCGACGGTCCAGGACCCGACGCCGCCCAGCCCGACGACCGCAAAATGTGCTGCGCGCAAGTGCCGGTAGTCGGCATCGCCATAGAGCCGGCGCAGGCCACCAAAGCGACGTTCGGCATCCGCGTCCATGGACGTGTCAATGGCTTGACTCTGGGCTAGAACCTGATTCGTTGGGATAGCGTGCATGGCGGGATGAAAAAAGCCCCGCGAACAGGGCTTCATTGAAAAGATGTTTGACTGGAACCTACTTCAGGGACGCCAAGCGCTCTTTGGCGGCCTGAGCGGCTTCGGTGCCTGGATAGGCCTTGATCAAGTCGTCCAAGCTGCGCCGAGCCGACTTGCCGTCTTTCAGCTCGATTTGGCTGTTGGCCATCGCCAGCAAGGCCTCGCCGGCTTTCGGGTGCTGAGGATTGCCGGAGATAAAGGTTTTGAAGGTCGCGATCGCGTCCTTGTAATCCCTTTTGCCGTACTGCGCATTGCCAAGCCAGAAGCGCACCGAATCGACATAGCCGCTGGCCGGAAAACGCCGCAGAAAACCCACCATCGCCGTTGCTGCCTCAGCGAAATCGCCGCGCCGAATCAAGCCCATTGCCGCGTCATACTGCCGGCGCTCCTCGGGGTCAACCTGAAACTCACGCCCATCAAGCTGAACCTTTTGAGGCTCCAAGGGCTTCAAACGCGTGTCCAGAGACTGAGTTTGGTCATTCAGCTTGCGTTGAGTTTCGGACAAATCGCGCGCCAGCTGCTCGTTTTGGCCGCGCAGCTTGGTGACCTCTAGTCGCAACACATCAATCTGGGCATTCAGGTCCAGCATGCTGCGGCGCAAAGGCCCGACCTGCTCTTGCGACTGCGCCGCGAGTTGCTCAATGCGCAAACGCTGCGCATCTTCGCTTTGCTGCACTCGATTGCGCAATTCAAGAATCGCCTTGCGCGCCTCGTCGTCATCGAACAAGGCGGCATGTGCCGACAGACTGAACAAGGCGCTCACCGCCACTGCCAGTGCCAGCGCCACCAAGGATCGGCCTATCTGCTGACGCTGCAGCGTCATCTCACTTGTCCTTCAACTCAACGCGGCGATTCTTCGCCCAAGCGGCTTCGTCGCTGCCTTGCGCTGCAGGCTTCTCTTTGCCGAAACTGACCGGCTCGACTTGTGCCGCGCCAACGCCCATCAGGCTCAGTGACTTGGCCACCGCCTCAGCGCGGCGCTGACCCAGCGCCAAGTTGTACTCGCGGCCGCCGCGCTCGTCGGTATGGCCTTCCAGGCTTAGCGCGAGCTTGCGGTCATTGCCCAGGCGTTTGGCATGGGCTTCGACCAAGCCGCGGTAGTCGTCCTTGACCACATAGCTGTCAAAGTCAAACAACACCACACGTTGGCTGGCCACAGCAGCCGTCAACTGGGCGCCCAGGTCAACCGTGGACACCTTGGACTCGGCCATCGGCGTGCTGTTGGCACCACTGTTTGCCGAGCTGTTGGGCGCCACAGGACGGGTCTCTACGGGGGCCGGCTCATCCAATTTAACGGGTGTGCTGCAAGCGCCCAGGGCCGCAAGCGTCAACAAACTCATCGCATAACCGGTCAAATTCGTTCGAGTCAATTTCATTCGGATCACTCCTTCAAATACGATCGCAAAACGCTTGCGGGGCTTGGCTTGCTGATCCAGATTCAGACCGCAAGCAACGTAGTAATTATCCAACAACTTCTGCAGCAGCCTTGACAGGCAAAAAACTCAATCTAAACGATTTAAATCAACGCCCAAACGGGCCCCAAGTTGGCTCTCGAACATCGGCCGCACTTGAAATCAACTTGGCCTTGATTTTGCCGTCCAGGGTGCTGGTCATCAGCACATCGCGGCCACCAGCCCGCGTCGCATAAACCAGCAAGCGGCCGTTCGGCGCAAAGCTTGGGCTTTCATCATCATTGCTGTCACTGATCTGCTGCACCGTGCCCGAGCCCAGGTCCATCACGCTGAGGCGAAAGCTATTGCCGCCCATGCGCGCGATAAAGGCCATGGTTCGGCCGTCCGGGCTGATGGCCGGGCTGATGTTGTAGGCGCCGTTGAAGGTGACGCGCTCGGCCGCGCCACCGGCCACGGCCATGCGGTAAATCTGCGGGCCGCCGCCGCGGTCGCTGACGAAATAGATCGAGCGGCCATCGGGAGAAAACACCGACTCGGTATCGATCGCCGAGCTTTGCGTGAGCCGGCGCAGGCCGCTGCCGTCCCGGTTCATGATGAAGAGCTGCGAGCCGCCCTCGCGTGACAGCGTCAGCGCCACCTGCTGGCCATCGGGCGAGAACGCCGGCGCGCTATTGGTACCGCGAAAGTCCGCCAGCACCCGGCGCCGGCCGGTCGATACGTCCTGAATCCAGACCACCGCCTTGCGGGTCTCGAACGACACATAGGCCAGCTCTTTGCCGTTCGGCGCCCAGGCGGGCGAGATGATGGGGTCAGGGCTTGCCAAGGCGACTTGGCCGCCTTCGCCGTCGGCGTCGGTGATGCGCAGGCTGTAACGCCCGCCGGCCTTGGTGACATAGGCCATGCGCGTGGCAAAAATGCCGCGCTCACCGGTCAGCTTTTGGTAAATGGTGTCGGCGATGCGGTGAGCGCCCAGGCGCACATCCTCGGGGGCGACCGCATGGGCCTCGCCGCCCAGGTCTTGACCCTTGACCACGTCCCAGAGTTTGTAGCGCAGGTCGACGCGGCCGTCGGCCAGGCGCGCGGCGGAGCCGGCCGCCAAGGCGTCGGCATTGCGTGCGCGCCACTCGGGCCACAGCGGTTGGCTCCCCTCAAACAGGCCGGCCGGCGCATCAATGATGCGGAACTGTCCGCTGCGCTCCAGGTTCGAGCGGATGATGGCGGCCACCGGTTGACCGGCGCGCGCTTCATCCCGGAAATCCGGCAGCGCGATCGGCATCTGAGTGCCCCCCACGCCGGCGATATCGACACGAAATTGGGCGCTGGCCAGCGGGCTGAAACCGGCCAAAACCGCTGAACACGCAGCGGCATAGACGCCGGCGGATTGCCGCAGCACACTGCGCCGCGAGTGACGATTCAGAGACTTCTGCTCAGGCATGGGGTTCGCATTCATGACTAAAAAAATTATTAAAGTATTTTGACCGAACAAACCGGCGCCAAGGCCGGGCTTACATCCGCCTACAGCAACACGATGTCGTAGTGCTCGGTTTGGTTGGCCGGCTCGGCCGTCAGCGAGATCGGCTTGCCGATGAAGTCCGACAGACCGGCCAAATGCTGGCTTTCTTCGTCCAACAGCATCTCCACCACATTGGCGGCCGCAACGATGCGGAACTCCTTGGGTGAGAACTGGCGCGCCTCGCGCAGGATCTCGCGCATGATGTCATAACAGATCGTTCGAGCGGTCTTAACCTGCGCCCTGCCCTCGCAAGTCGGGCAAGGCTCGCAGAGCATTCTCGACAGCGACTCGCGCGTGCGCTTGCGCGTCATCTCGACCAGTCCTAGCTGCGTAAAACCGCCCAGCGTGACCTTGGTGCGGTCCTTGCTGAGTTGCTTGCGGAACTCGGTCAGCACCGCCGACTTGTGCTCCTCGCGCGTCATGTCGATGAAGTCCACGATGATGATGCCGCCCAGATTGCGCAGCCGCAGCTGCCGCGTGATGGCACCGGCGGCCTCCAAGTTGGTCTTGAAAATCGTGTCGTCGAAATTGCGCGCGCCGACAAAGCCGCCGGTGTTCACATCCACCGTCGTCATGGCCTCGGTCTGATCAAAAATCAGATAGCCACCCGATTTCAGATCGACCCGCCGCGCCAGCGCCCGGCTCAGCTCGGCGTCAATATTGTTCAAATCGAAGATCGGTCGCTCGCCCTTGTAATGCTCCAGCTTGGCCGTCGCCGCCGGCATGAACAGCTCGCCGAAGGCGTGCAGCACGTCGTACTGCAGCTTGGAATCGATGCGGACCTGGCCGGTGCGATCGCTGACCAGATCGCGCAGCACCCGCTCGACCAGACTCAAGTCTTGATGCAACAAGCTGCCGGGTGGGGAATTGCTTCCCTTCGCGCGGATGGCGGCCCAGGCCTTGCGCAGATAAGCAATGTCAGACGCCAACTCAACATCACTCGCGTCCTCGGCATTGGTGCGCAGAATGAAGCCGCCGCCGCCGCCGTCTTCGGGCTTACCCACCAGCGCTTGCATGCGGGCGCGCAGCAGTTCGCGCGCCTCAGGCGAGCCGATTTTTTGCGAGATGCCGATGTGGTCGTCTTGCGGCAAAAACACCAACATGCGCCCGGCAATGCTGATCTGCGTCGACAAGCGTGCGCCCTTGCTGCCGATCGGGTCCTTGATGACTTGTACGGTCAAGGCCTGACCCTCGAAGACCAGGCGCTCGATCGGCGTCGCCACGCCGCCCTCGGCATGCTGGCTGCGCACATGGCCCGGTGCGCCGTTGACATGCAGATCGGCCACATGCAGAAAAGCCGCCCGCTCCAGGCCGATATCAATGAAGGCCGACTGCATGCCCGGCAGCACGCGGGCTACCTTGCCCGAATACACATTGCCGACCAGGCCGCGCTCCAAGCTGCGCTCGACGTGCAACTCCTGCACCGAGCCGTTTTCAAGCACGGCCACACGCGTCTCCTGGGGAGACCAGTTGATCAGAATATCTTCCATGGCGCTAATCTCGAATGTTGACGCATATCGGCACTGGCTGCCGATATGCGTCAACACTGAACTTCCCATTGCCGAAGCAGTTGCGCCGTCTCAAACAGCGGCAAGCCCATGATGCCTGAATAGCTGCCCTCGATGCGCGAAATCCAGGCCGCCGCCTGACTTTGAATCGCATAAGCGCCGGCCTTGCCGAAGGGCTCGCCGCTGCCGATGTAGTGGTGAATCTGCGCGTCGGTGAGCACAGCGAAATCAACCCAGGACACATTCAAGGCCGCGTTGCGGCGCGCGCCTTGGCCCAGCGCCACGGCGGTGATGACGCGGTGACTGCGACCCGCCAACAGGCGCAGTGTGCGAAACGCGTCGTCTGCGTCCACCGGCTTGCCGAGGATGTGCTGATCGATCGCCACCGTCGTGTCCGAACAAAGAATCGGCGCCGGCGGCAAGCCGCGCGCGGCCAGCCTGGCCAAGGCCGCATCCAGCTTGGCCTCGGTGACCCGCGCCACATAAACCTCGGGCGACTCCCCGGCGATCTCGGCTTCCAGGCTTTCGGCATCTTCCTCGGCACCGGCCAGCAGCAATTCATGGCGCACGCCAAGCTGTGTCAACAACTGACTTCGACGAGGGCTCTGCGAAGCCAGATAGATGAAGTCTATGACCGACCTCATTCGCGGTGATAGGGGTGGCCGGTCATCACCGTCCAAGCGCGGTACAAGCCCTCGGCCAGCAGCACGCGAGCAAAGGCATGCGGCAAGGTCAGGTCAGACAAACGCAGCGTCTCGTCGGCAGTGGCCTTCAAGGACGGGGCCAAACCATCCGGCCCGCCGATGATCAAGGCGACATCGCGGCCATCGCCCATCCACAACTTCATCCGCTCGGCTAACTGCATACTGGTGCGGCGCTCACCGCGCTCGTCCAGAATCAGCCGGCGCACGCCGCGCGGCAAGGCGGCCTCGATGCGCAGCGCTTCCGCCGCCATCAATTGCTCGGCCGTCTTGCTGCCGCGTGTTTCGGCCTTGACCGCCTTCAACTCCAGGCGCATTTCCGGTGGAAAGCGCTTGGCGAAGTCTTCATAGGCCGTCTCGGCCCAGGCCGGTTGGCGCTGGCCCACGGCCACCAAGAGCAAACGCATTCAGCAGATCAGGCGTCGCTGCTCTTCTTGCTGGCGGCCTTCTTGACCGCGGCCTTCACCGCAGGCTTAGTTGCGGCTCGCTTGACGCCGACGGTCTTGGTGACGGCGGCCTTCTTGACGGCGGCCTTCTTCACCGCTGGTTTGGCGGCGCCGACCTTCAAGGTGCTGGTGGCGGGTGTCTTGTGATCGACCTCGCGGCTGCTGGTAGACGAGCGATCCACCGGCTTCTTGGCGGCTGGCTTCTTGACGGCAGGCTTGTCGGCGGCGGCCTTGGCGGCGACCTTTTTGCCCACGCCCGGCTTGCCCGGCAAGGAAGCCGCAACCGTCTTCTTGGCCGCTGTCTTCTTGGCGGGCTTCTTGGGTGCGTCCTCGTCCTCTTCTTCCGAGGCCTTGACCAAGCGGGTCTTGCCATCGCCCAGCGTCATCTTGACCGGCTTCTCGCCCCACAACTCTTCGAGGTGGTAGTAGTCGCGAATGGCGGGCTGCATCACGTGCACGACGGCGGCGCCGCAGTCAACGATGATCCATTCGCCGTTTTCCTCGCCCTCGCAGCGCAACACATCCATGCCGCGCTCCTTGACCGTGACCCGCACGGCCGAAGCTAGGGCCTTGGTCTGACGGTTGCTGGTGCCGGACGCGATGATCACGCGCTCGAACAGCGGGGTCAGGTGCTCGGTGTTGAAGACCAGAATGTTCTGGGCCTTCACATCTTCCAAACCATCGACGATGGCGCGTTGCAGTTTACGAATGTCCATGCAGTACCTACTCACAGTAAAGACGGTGTTGGGCAATATACCCCGCCACCGCGTCGCCCACCAAGGGGCGGATATCCTCGTTGCGCGAGGCCAGCTCGCGCACTTGGGTGGATGAAACCTGCATCGCCGGCATCGCCAGTTTCCGCATTTTGTTGGACTCGGCTTGAAGGGCTTCCCCGACTTCGCCCGAACCCTGAACTTCTTGACCCGCACGGGCCGCAACCGCCAGCGTGACCAGGCCGAGCAGCTCACGCCAGTCGCGCCAGGTGTGAAAGCGCTCGAACTGATCCTGGCCTATCACCAGGAACAATTGCTCATCCGGGTGTGCAGCCAAGCGTGCCCGCACGGTGTCGATGGTGTAGCTGGCCCCATCGCGTTCCAGCTCGCTGTCGTCAAGCGCAAACCTCGGCTCGCCCGCCACCATCAACTCGGCCATGGCGCGCCGGTGCAAGGGTGCGGCCAAACCTCGGCCGGTTTTTTGCCAAGGCCTGCCGGCCGGCATCCACAGCAATTGGTCCAATCCCAGCTGAGTCAAGGCGCAATGCGCCAGGCTCAAATGTCCCAGATGAGGAGGATCAAAACTGCCACCGAACAAGCCGGTGCGCCGCCCTGCTACAGCCATAGATGGGTGGCTGCTTCATGCGCCCAATCGCGTGGCCGCAGAAAATCGCTGTACAGCTTGGCCTCTTGCGTGCCGGGCTCCGGTGCCCACTGATAGCGCCATTTTACGATGGGCGGCATCGACATCAGAATCGCCTCGGTGCGGCCGCCCGATTGCAGGCCAAAAAGGGTGCCACGGTCAAACACCAGATTGAACTCGACGTAACGTCCGCGCCGATAGGCTTGGAAGTCACGTTCGCGCTCGGTATAGGCCAGGCCATGGCGGCGCTCGACTATCGGCAGATAGGCCGGCACAAACGCATCGCCGACCGAGCGCAGCATTGCAAACGCGGCCTCGAAACCGCCTTCCGAGTAATCGTCAAAAAAGATCCCGCCGATGCCGCGCGGCTCGTCGCGGTGCTTCAGATAGAAATACTCATCGCACCAGGGCTTGAAGCGGCCATAGAGCGCGTCGCCATGCGGCAGCAGCGCCGCCTCACACGTACGGTGGAAATGCTGCGCGTCGCGCTCGAAGCCGTAGTACGGCGTCAGGTCCATGCCGCCGCCAAACCACACGACGGGTTCTGCATCGACTGGGAAGGCCGCGAACATGCGCACATTCATGTGCACCGTCGGCACAAAGGGGTTGTGCGGATGCATCACCAAGGACACACCCATCGCCTCAAACGGCGCACCGGCCAACTCGGGGCGATGCTGTGTCGCCGAGGGTGGCAAGACCCGACCCCGCACATGGGAAAAATTGACGCCGCCGCGCTCGAACACCGCGCCACCCTCGATCAGGCGCGACAGGCCGTCGCCCTCCAGGCGGCTACCCGGCTCGCGGGTCCAGCCGTCGCTGAGGAATTCGCCGCCGTCGGCCGCCTGCAAGGCCGCGACGATGCGCGCCTGCAGATCAAGCAGATAGTCACGTACGCGTTGCGTGTTCAACGCTTCACCGCCCGATAGCCAATGTCCTGGCGGTACTGCTTGCCTTCGAACTGGATATTGACTAGGCTCTCATAGGCCAGCGCCTGCGCCTTGCGCACCGACTCACCCAAGGCCGTCACGCACAGCACGCGCCCGCCCGAGGTCTGCAGCTGCCCTGCTACTTCAGCGGTGCCGGCGTGGAAGACCATATGATCCTCCGCGTCGGTCGGCAAGCCGCTGATCGCGTCACCTTTGCGGGGGCTGAGTGGGTAGCCCCCGGCGGCCATCACCACGCCGAGTGCGACGCGCCGATCCCACTGCAACTCGACCTGGTCGAGCGTGCCGTCGGTGGCGTGCAGCAGCACTTCGAGCAGATCGCTTTTCAGCCGCATCATGATGGGTTGCGTTTCGGGATCACCCATGCGGGTGTTGAACTCGACCGTGTGGGGCTGGCCGGCCGCGTCAATCATCAGTCCGGCATAGAGAAAGCCGGTGAAGGGGATGCCGTCGCGCGCCATGCCCTGGATGGTCGGCATGATGATCTCGTGCATCGCCTTGGCATGCACATTGGGCGTGACGACCGGGGCCGGCGAATACGCACCCATGCCGCCCGTGTTCGGGCCTTCGTCGCCGTCTTTGAGGCGTTTGTGGTCCTGGCTGGTGGCCAGCGAAACGACGTTCTTGCCGTCACACAGGACGATGAAGCTGGCTTCTTCACCTTGCAGGAATTGCTCGATCACGACCCGCGCGCCGCCTTCGTTGTGCACGACGCCGAGCTTGTTGTCTTCCAGAATCCAGTCGATCGCCTCATGCGCCTCGGCCAAACTCATCGCCACGACCACGCCCTTGCCGGCGGCCAGGCCGTCGGCCTTGATGACGATCGGAGCGCCTTGGGCTTCGGCATAAGCATGCGCTGATGCCACATCGCTGAAGACCTCGTAAGCAGCCGTAGGGATGTTGTGGCGCTTCATGAAGTCTTTGGCAAAGGCCTTCGACGACTCCAGCTGCGCGGCGGCCTTGGTGGGCCCAAAAATACGCAGACCACGGGCGCGGAACTCGTCGACGACACCGGCGGCGAGATAGGCCTCCGGGCCGACCACGGTCAGCACCACCTTTTGCTCGACGGCAAAGTCGGCCAACGCTTTCACATCGGTGATGGCGATATTCGTCAGCCGGGGGTCCCGCGCGGTGCCGCCGTTGCCGGGGGCCACATAGACCTGGCTGACCCGCTCAGCTTGTGCCAGCTTCCAGGCCAGCGCGTGTTCGCGGCCGCCGTTGCCAATTACCAAAACCTTCATGCGCAGACTTTCTTCTTACTCATTCGTTGATATTGGCGTTGCAGTAGACGGCTTGCGCATCGTCCAGGTCTTCCAGCATGTCCAGCAGCTTTTGCATACGCGTCGCGTCGTCACCACTCAACTCGACGGTATTCTCGGCCCGCATCGTCACCTCGGCCACCTCGGCCTTCAGGCCGGCGGCCTCGAGTGCATCTCTGACCGCCTCGAAGTCGGCCGGTGCCGTCAGCACCTCCACCGCGCCGTCGTCGCCCGCGATGACATCCTCGGCACCGGCCTCCAGCGCCACGTCCATGATCTTGTCTTCCGAGCTGCCGGGCGCAAACACCAGCTGGCCGCAATGCTTGAACTGGAAGGCGACGGCACCCTCGGTGCCCATATTGCCGCCGCATTTGCTGAACACATGCCGCACCTCGGCAACGGTGCGCACCTTGTTGTCCGTCATCGTGTCGATGATCACCGCCGCACCGCCGATACCGTAGCCCTCATAGCGGATCTCGTCGAAATGAACGCCGTCCAGATTGCCGGTGGCCTTGTCGACGTTGTACTTGATGCGGTCGGCCGGCATGTTCGCGCCGCGGGCCTTTTCAACCGCCAAACGCAGGCGCGGATTTTCTTTGACGTCGCCGCCGCCCAGGCGCGCGGCGACGGTGATTTCACGGATGATGCGAGTCCAGATCTTGCCGCGCTTTTCGTCTTGGCGGCCTTTGCGATGCTGAATATTGGCCCATTTGGAATGACCAGCCATGTGGCTTTTGCTCCTGCTGGGTCGTCAAAATTGCGACCCACATTAGTTGGATAGACTGCAATTTTAGTTCCGACATCACATCGCTTCGCGATATGAGTCTTCTCTGAAGCGCAAAACGCTTTAATTCCGACATCACATCGCTTCGCGATATGAGTCTTCTCTGAAGCGCAAAAGCGCTTTAGCCTTGCTTTCTGGAGCCCTCATGTCCGATCCGATTTTGCTGGCCAGCCACGGTCAAATTGAATGCCATCTGCTGCCAGCGTTAGCAAATCGGCATGGCCTGATCACCGGTGCCACCGGCACCGGCAAGACCATCAGCCTGCAGACCCTGGCCGAGAATTTCAGCCGCATCGGCGTGCCGGTGTTCATGGCCGATGTGAAGGGCGACTTGACCGGCATTTCGCAGGCCGGCGCGCCTTCCCCTAAGCTCTTGGCGACGCTCAAGGAGCGCGGCATCGAAGCCCCGGCCCCGCTGGCCTGCCCGACCACCTTATGGGATGTGTTCGGCGAGCAAGGCCACCCGGTGCGCGCCACCATCTCTGACATGGGCCCGCTGCTGCTGGCCCGCATGTTGGCGCTGAACGAGACCCAGCAAGGCGTGCTGCAGATGGTCTTCAAGATCGCCGATGACGCCGGCCTCTTGTTGATCGACATGAAGGATTTGCGCGCAATGCTGCAGCATGTCGGCGACAACGCCGCGCAGTTCACCACCCAGTACGGCAATGTCTCGGCCGCCAGCGTCGGCGCGATTCAGCGCGGGCTGTTGCAGATCGAGGCCCAAGGCGGAGACAAATTCTTCGGCGAACCGATGCTGAACATTGCCGACTTCATGCAAACCGTACCTTGGGCCCCCACGTCGCCTGCGGCTCCTGCCCCCCAAGGGGGCGCGTCGGCGCCTTGGGGCGGCCCGGCGACGCCGACCTCCAGCCTGGGCGTCATCAATGTGCTGGCCGCCGACAAGCTGATGAACGCGCCGCGCCTGTACGCCAGCTTCCTGCTGTGGATGTTGTCCGAGCTGTTCGAGACCCTGCCCGAGGTTGGCGACTTGGACAAACCCAAACTGGTGTTCTTCTTCGACGAGGCCCATCTGCTCTTCAAGGACGCACCGGAAGCGCTGGTCGAACGCATCGAGCTGGTCGTGCGCCTGGTGCGCTCCAAGGGCGTCGGGGTCTATTTCGTGACGCAAAACCCGCTGGATATTCCCGACGCCGTGCTGGGCCAGCTCGGCAACCGCATCCAGCACGCGTTGCGCGCCTTCACGCCGCGCGACCAAAAAGCGGTCAAGGCGGCGGCCGATACCATGCGCGCCAAGCCGGGTCTGGATATCGCCACCGCCATTACCGAGTTGGGCGTCGGCGAGGCACTGGTCAGCCTCTTGGACGAGAAGGGCCGGCCCAGCGTGACCGAGCGCGTCTTCGTGCTGCCACCGGGCAGCCAGATCGGGCCGATCACGCCCGAACAGCGCCAGGACTTGATCAAAAACTCGTTGGTGGCCGGCGTCTATGAAGCCTTGGTCGACCGCGAGTCGGCATTCGAGAAGCTCAAGGGCGGCGCGGCCTCTGCGGCGACGCCCGCCGCAACCACGGCTGCCGACAGCGACGGCGGCATGCTGGGCGGCCTCAAGGAGCTGCTGTTCGGTAGAACCGGCCCGCGCGGCGGCCATCATGCGGGCTTGGCCGAGACGGCGGCCAAGTCGGCGATGCGCACCATGGGCAGCTCGGTCGGGCGCGAAATCGTGCGCGGCGTGCTGGGCAGCCTGCTGGGCGGCGGAGCCAAGCGACGCTGAGGGCAGGCCCGAAGGCACCAGTGACGCTGGCGCCGCACCCACCGGCGTTGGCGCCGCCAATCTGCATTTGGTCGCAGGACGCTGTCCGCACAGCCTGCCGCAGCCCATCATGACCGCTGGCCCTATTTCCCTGACATGACATCCAATCCGCCCCCAGCCAAACCCTTGCCACTCGGCCTGTTGAGACGAGCGCTGAATCAGCTGGCGATCGTCTTGGCCATCACGGCAGTATTCAGCCTGATCCAGTTACTGGTGTTCCGCCAGCCTTGGGGCATCGTGCTGCTCTTCACCTTTTGCATCAGCGCGGCTTGCTCCACGATGATCCAGCTGCTCAGCTGTGGGTCGACCTATTGGCTCAATCAGCGCCGACCCAAGACCGAGCCGCCGCTGGAATGGCCGGGCTGGCCGCTGATGAGCTTGAGCCTGGTGCTGGGCACGTTCTTGGGTGCGGCCATCGGCAATGAGCTCGGCAACCTGATCTCGGGCCTGCGCAACCCCAGCTTGCACTCCGGTGATCTGCGCAACCTGCTCAGCATCTTGCTGATCTCGCTGCTGCCCGGCATGGTGGTGACTTTTTATTTCGTCAACCGCAGCCACATCGCCAGCGCCAACGCCCAATTGCTGACCGCCCAGCGCCTTGCCGCCGAGAACAAGCTGCGCCTGCTGGAGTCGCAGCTGGAGCCGCATATGTTGTTCAACACGCTGGCCAATCTGCGCGTGTTGATCGGCCTGGATCCGTCGCGCGCGCAAGCGATGCTGGATCAGCTGATCGCCTTCTTGCGCGCCACGCTGAACGCCTCACGGTCCGGCAGCCATCCGCTGCGCGAGGAATTTGCCCGCCTGAATGACTATCTGGGCTTGATGCAGATTCGCATGGGTGCCAGGCTGCGGCCGGTCTTGGATCTGCCGGCCGAACTGGCCGAACTGAGCATTGCGCCGCTGCTGCTGCAACCGCTGGTCGAGAACGCCATCAAGCATGGCCTGGAGCCGGCCATTGAGGGCGGTGAGCTGCGCGTCACGGCACGCCGGGTCGGCCGGCATCTGCAGCTCACCGTCAGCGACAGCGGTGTCGGGTTGAGCCAAGCCGGCAGCGCTGAGGCGCAAGCAGGCAGTGGTTTCGGCCTGCACCAAGTGCGCGAACGCCTGGCCACCCAGTACGGCCCCGCCGCCACGCTGAACATCGCCCCTGCTGCAGGCAGTGGCACCTTGGTAACGGTGGAAATTCCGATCGAGACGCCATGAACATCACAGCCCTGATTGCCGAAGACGAGCCCCTGCTGGCTGAAAACCTGCGCCAAGAACTGGCGCGCCTGTGGCCGGACTTGCAGATCATCGCCACCGCCCCGCATGGCCAAGCCGCCGTGGACGCCGCGCTGCGCCTGCAGCCCGACATCTGCTTCCTCGACATCCGCATGCCGGGCATGAGCGGCCTGGAAGCGGCGCAGGCGCAGGCGCTGGCCGAGGACTGGTCGCACGAGAAGGCCTTTCCCTTGCTGGTTTTCGTCAGCGCCTATGACCAATACGCGCTGCAAGCGTTTGAGCGCGCCGCCGTCGACTATGTGCTCAAGCCGGTCAGCCCCGAGCGACTGGCGCAGACTTGCCTACGCTTGCAGACGGCCCTGGCCTTGCGTCAAAGTGAAGGCAAGGCCGAGGAGAAAATCGCGCAAGCGGTCGAGCAACTGCGCTTGATGCTGGGCACATCCCTACCCCCGCCCTCAGTTCAAGCACCGCTGCGCCTCTTGCAAATCGCGCAGGGCAGCGCCATCCAGATGCTGCCGGTTGACGAAGTGCTCTATTTCGAGGCGGCCGACAAGTATGTGCGCGTGCTGACGCCCAACAAAGAGCATTTGATGCGCACCTCGCTGCGCGAGTTGCTGCCGCAACTAGACGCCGCGCGCTTCTGGCAAGTCCACCGCAGCGTGGTCGTGCGCTGCGACGCGATTGATCGCGCAGTGCGCGATGAATCCGGCAAACTAACACTCTACTTGCACGGCAGCAAAGACCGGCTGACGGTCAGCCGCATGTACACGCATTTGTTCAAGGGCATGTAGCCGATAAAATCGGCGCAAACCCGCCACTTTGACGGCGCAGCCCTGCTGCCCTGCCCCTACCCGATGTCCGATCCGACTGCCGACACCAAGCCCGCCCTCAGCAACAACTTCCTGCGCAGCATCATCGAGCGCGACTTGGCACTGGCTGGGCAGCCTGAGCGTCATTTCGCCGGCACACCTGGCGACGCCGCCCATCACGCCGCCGGCCCGCTGGATGCAGCGCGGATCCGCACCCGTTTTCCGCCTGAGCCGAACGGCTACCTGCATATCGGCCACGCCAAGAGCATCTGCCTGAACTTCGGCCTGGCGCGTGACTACGCCGGCATCTGCCATCTGCGCTTCGACGACACCAACCCCGAAAAAGAAGAGCAGGAGTATGTCGACGCGATCCAGGAGATGGTCGCTTGGTTGGGCTGGGATTGGAACGCCGGCGGCACATCCCACCTGTTCTTCGCCAGCAACTATTTCGACTTCATGTACCGCGCCGCCGAGTATCTGGTGACGGCCGGCCTGGCCTATGTGGACGAGCAGACGCCCGAGGAGATGCGCTTCAGTCGCGGTGACTTCGGCCGCCCCGGCGTCGACAGCCCGTTCCGCAGCCGCAGCCCGGCCGACAACTTGCTGCGCTTGCAAGAAATGCGCGACGGCAAGCACGCGGACGGCGCGATGGTGCTGCGCGCCAAGATCGATATGGCAGCGCCGAACATCAATCTGCGCGACCCGGCGCTCTACCGCATCCGCCGCGCCACCCACCACAACACCGGCGACACCTGGTGCATCTACCCGATGTACACCTTCGCCCATCCGATCGAGGACGCGCTGGAGCGCATCACGCACAGCCTGTGCACGCTCGAATTCGAAGACCAGCGGCCGTTCTACGACTGGCTGCTGGGCCATCTGGCCGACGGTGGTTTGCTGGCCCATCCGCTGCCCAAACAATACGAATTCGGCCGCCTCAACCTGACTTATGTCGTCACCTCCAAGCGCAAGCTGCGCCAACTGGTCGACGAGGGCCATGTGGACGGCTGGGATGATCCGCGCCTACCGACTCTGGTGGGCATGCGCCGGCGCGGCTACACGCCGGCCAGCATCCGCAATATGGTCGAGGCCACCGGCGTGACCAAAAGCAATGCCTGGCTCGATTACTCGGTGCTGGACGGCTGCCTGCGCGCCGATCTGGAGGGCAAGGCGGCACGCGCCTGCGCGGTGCTGGATCCGCTTAAATTGAAGTTGACGAACTGGGCTGAGCTGTTCGGCAGCGACGCGCATATTGAAACCAGCAGCGCGCCGGCCCATCCGCAATTGCCGGAACTGGGACAGCGCGAATTCGGTCTTGGCCACGAGGTCTGGATCGAGGCCGGCGACTTCATGGAAGTGCCGGTGAAGGGCTATCACCGCCTCTACCCCGGCAACAAGACCAGGCTGAAATACGGCTATGTGATCGAGTGCACCGGCTGCGAGAAAGATGCCAGCGGCAACATCACCGCCGTGCTGGCCAGCGTGGTGCCGGACACCAAGAGCGGCACGCCGGGCGCCGACGCGGTCAAGGTCAAGAGTGCCATCACCTGGGTCAGCGTGCATGAGGCGATTGAGGCCGAGGTGCGGCTGTATGACCGTTTGTTCACGGTAGAGCAGCCAGACAGTGGGGACGGTGACTTCTTGAGCTTCATCAATCCGCAGAGCCGTCGCGTGATCACGGCCTTTTTGGAGCCCTCATTGGCGCAAGTGGCGGCCGGTGATAACTTTCAATTCGAGCGGCACGGCTATTTCGTTGCCGACCGCATTGACCACCAAACCGACAGGCCGGTCTTCAACAAGATCACCGGGCTGAAGGACGGCTGGTCAAAGTAGGCAAAAAAACTTCAGTCCTCGCGAACCAGCACGACCGGGTTCGCGTATTCATGGCCGACCACGGCGCGGGCGAACAGATAGTTATCCAGCGCCCTGGCGCTGAGCACGTCCATCAATACATCGCCCTGTGCATCGCAGGGGAAGGCCAAGGCCTTGCCGCTGTGGAACAGCGATTGGAAACGCAACTCGAACTGCTCGGTGTCCGGCGGCATGGGTGCGGGTGGGTTTTGCCTGCTACTGCTTTGCATAAATTGGGTGTCCATCTTGTTTACTCCTGAGCTGTCACCATGATCTAGTTCTGCCTGTCTGAAGACTAGACCCCTTCTGAGGGGAAGACCATGTGCATACGTCTCAAAATAACGTCGGATGAACACTTGCGGTGGACTAGGACTTTCGCTGACACCAATTTGTCACGAAAACCTGGTGGCTCCTTGGCGAGATCAATCGCTTAAATCGGCCAGATCGGCCATACGGCGCACCTTGGCCTTGCGCCCCTTGATTTTGCCGTCCGACAACCTTTTGACGGCCTCGCGGGCGATGCTGCGCTCCACCGCCACATAGCTGTGAAACTCGGTGATGTTGATCTTGCCGACCTGCTCGAACTTGAAACCGGCCTCGCCGGTCAAGGCGCCCAAGATGTCCCCGGGGCGGATTTTTTCCTTGCGCCCACCCAGGATCTGCAGCGTATCCATCGGCGGCTGCATCACATTGCCGGGCGCCGGGATCAGCGTGTCCAGCTGCTGCCAGACAAAGGCATAGCCCTGCATCTGCTCGATGCGGCCGATGCGGCCCATCTCGTCCAGGCTGGCCAAGCTCAAGGCCAGGCCGTCGGCGCCGGCCCGGCCGGTGCGGCCGATGCGGTGGGTATGCACCTCCATATCGGGCGTCACCTCGACATTGATCACACATTCCAGCTGCGCAATATCCAGACCGCGCGCGGCCACATCGGTGGCCACCAGCACCGAGCAGCTGCGGTTGGCGAACTGGATCAAGACCTGATCCCGGTCGCGCTGCTCCAGGTCGCCATGCAAGGCCATCGCGACAAAGCCTTGACCCGAGAGGACCTCGACCAGATCCCGGCATTGCGCCTTGGTATTGCAAAACGCGATCGTGCTGGCCGGGCGGAAATGGTTCAAGAGCAGCGACACCGCATGCAGGCGCTCGTCTTCCCTAACCTCAAAGGCCAGCTGACGAATGCTGGTCGGCGCCTGCACGGCCGACGCGCTCAGCTTGACTTCTTTGGGCTCGCGCATGAACTGGGCGCTCAGCTTGGCGATGCCTTCGGGGTAGGTGGCCGAGAACAGCAGGGTTTGGCGTTTCTTCGGTGCTTGCTTGGCGACGGTGACGATATCGTCAAAGAAACCCATATCCAGCATGCGGTCGGCTTCATCCAGCACCAGGGTGTTCAGCGCGCTCAGATTCAGGCTGCCGCGCTCCAGATGGTCCATCACCCGCCCCGGCGTGCCAACGGCGATATGGCAGCCAAAGCCCAAGCTGTCCATTTGCGGCTTCATCGGCGAGCCGCCGCAGAGGGTCAGGATCTTGATGTTGTCGGCGGCGCGCGCCAGCCGGCGGATCTCTTGCGTCACCTGATCGGCCAGCTCGCGGGTCGGGCACAGCACCAGGGCCTGCACGTCAAAGCGGGCGGCGTCGAGCTTGTGCAGCAGGGCCAGCGCGAAGGCGGCGGTCTTGCCGCTGCCGGTCTGGGCTTGGGCGATCAGATCCTGGCCGGCCAGGGCCAGCGGCAGGCTGGCGGCCTGGATCGGGGTCATTTGCGTGTAGCCGAGCTGGGCCAGATTGGCCTGCATGGCGGCGCTCAAGGGGAGTTGAGCGAAGGATTGCTTGTCGTTCAGGGGTGCGTTCATGGCTTGATTATCCCAGGCTGCAGCGCAATGAACTGCCGCGGCACCTCCGCTGCCCTTCGAGGACTCCGACGCATGCCATCGTTCGCCGGTTTGCTATCTCCACCTCTCACGTCATGCACGTAAGATCCTTCACTAACTGGACCCTGACCAATTCGTGTCTCCAATTACGAATGCTCTGCTCGCCGAAGTAAAACAGGTCCACTTCTACTGCCGAATAGATAAGATTTGAAATTGCACGCGAATATAAACCGAGCAACAAAACCTATGCCGAACCTGAACATACAAAAATTAAGGCTGCGAGACTATCGCTGTTTTGAAGCAATTGATCTCGACTTCCACGCACGGGTAACCGTTCTCGTCGCATCGAATGGAGCTGGCAAGACATCGATTCTGGACGCCATTGCAGTCGCTTTCGGCCCGTATGTCGGTGCGTTTGATGAAAGTATCGGGAAAAGCTTTAAGCCAAGCGACATTCGACTTACCGCAGTCCGGGATACTGCCAGCAATGAAATGGAATTCGCACCCAAAGGTATTCGCTTAGAGGCCACTGGGCACATACCCGGCACTTTGCTTGAGCTACTCGGTGAAGTACCCTCCAATGCCACATGGAGGCGCAGCCTAGCTGGCCCGACCAAGGCAAAGACCACCATCAAAGATGCAAAGGAGCTGATCGACTTCGGCAAACGCCAGCAAGTTGCAGTTAGAACGCCTGGAACCGACGTCATGCTGCCCTTGCTGGCCTACTACGGCACAAGTCGCTTGTGGCAACAAAAGAAACTGATGGAGGGCAAGCTACCACGAACTTCTAGAACGATTGGGTATACCGACTGCCTAGATCCGGGTTCCAGTTACAAAATCTTCGAGGCCTGGTTTCGGTACTGGAGCACCAACGCATTCAAGGGGCAGTTAGAAGCCAGCAAAACCGGTCGCCGCTTTGAGCCCACAGAGTTCGACCATTACCTTGAATCGGTAGCTGAGGCCGTCAACACCTGCCTTGCGCCTGCGGGCTGGGGCGAACTTTCCTATTCACTTGCCCGTGAAGAACTTGTGGCACACCATGAATTGCATGGGGAACTGCCTGTTTCCCTGCTTAGTGATGGCATTCGCAATATGATTGCCATGGTTGCCGACATCGCTTTTCGCGCTACCAAACTGAATCCACACAAGGGTAATAGGGCTGCCAAGGAAACCGCCGGCATTGTGCTGATCGACGAAGTCGAACTGCACCTACATCCAGAATGGCAACAAGTCGTAATGCAGTGCCTAACGACCGCCTTTCCGGAACTGCAGTTCATCGTCACCACCCACAGCCCACAGGTATTGACCAGCGTCGACGCTGCCTGCATCCGGAAGCTGCGACAGTTCACAGACCCTGAATCGCACCATACGACCACAGTCGTTGAACCGATTCAGATCCAAACACGCGGAGTCTCAAGCGCGGACCTCCTCGCTCAAATTATGGGAGTCGATCCTGTTCCTGATGTTCCAGAGGCACGCAAGCTTTCCAGCTATCACGCGCTTATTCAGCAAAATCTACATGAAAGCGAAGAAGGTCGGGCTTTGAGGGCCAAACTCGATGCCCATTTCGGCGCCGAACATCCCGTCATTCGAGATTGCGCCCGAATGATTCGACTGCAAGTATTCAAACAAAAACTTCCGCTATCCATTGGTGAATCGCCGAATGCATAAGCTGCATCGAGGCGAACCGCCGACTTGCCTACGCGGATATCGCCATGGGTTGAACAATTGGTCAGAGGTGAGTCAATTCGACAAAAACTCGATCTGGGACGAACTGCTAGCGATGCAAGGTGACCGTTGCGCATACTGCGAAGCGCGGATTGCTCCAGACCGCAGGCACATCGAGCACTTCCGCCAGAAGGGACGCGACCCCACTGTCACTTTTGTTTGGTCAAACCTATTTGGCTCCTGCAACCGAAGTTGTAGTTGTGGCAGGCACAAAGATTGTGCTGAACCATATGCGCCAGCCGACCTGATAAAACCAGACGAGGAAGACCCTGAGGACTATCTTCTATTCTCGCCAGATGGCACGGTTAGCCCAAAAAATGGCCTCTCAGACAAAAGCGACCACCGTGCCGCTGAAACTATTCGTCTGTTCAATCTCAACGGGCCATTGAGGCAAATTCGATTCACAGAACTCGTAGGCTACAAACAAACCGCCGAGTACTTTGCCGAGCTGTCACATCAGTTCAGCGAGGACGAGTGGCTGCCGCTGCTGCAAGAGGAACTCCAGGCTACAGCCCAACTACCGTTCTCCACTGCTATCAAGCACATGATGACGCCGCAAAGTCCAGGCCGCTGACCAGCCTGTGTCGGGCAATTTCTCCGGGCGACTCTCGTTTTGAACCGTCCTCAGCCCCCCGCCCGCTTGATCGTCCAGCCCGGCTGCGTCTTCTTCAGCAGCTCGACCACCCGCTCGCAATGGTCGCCCTGCACCTCGATCACGCCGTCCTTGACCGTGCCGCCGGAGCCGCAGGCGGTCTTCAAGACCTTGCCCAGCGCGACCAAGCCGGCCTCGTCCAATTGCACGCCCTTGACCAAGGTGACGCCCTTGCCGGCCCGACCCTTGGTCTCGCGCGACACCCGCACGACGCCGTCGCCCTTAGGCGGGACCGGCCGGCCACAGCGGCAGTCGGCCTTGGCCTGGCGGCATTCCGGGCAAGTGCGCCCTGTCTCGGTGGAATAGACCAGGCCGCTGAGCGCGCCCAGGCCCGACAAGGTTTTAGTGGGTTTCATGGCATGGCCTCCGCGGGTCTGCCAAACAGCTGCAGATGCAGCTCAAGTGGCGAGTTAATCGTGCGCACCCGCAGATAAGCCTCCTCGGCCTGCGGGTAATGCCGGCGCAAATAGTGCAACCACTGTTTGAGCCGGCCGGCTTGGTGCTTGGCCGGCATGTGAATCATCACCTGGCCCCAGAACAGCTGCATCAGCGGCAGCATGGCTTGCCAGCTCAAAGCGGCCGTGCCGGGCGCGCAGATCGCCAGCGCCAGGCCCGGATTGGCGACCATGCCGCGGCCCAGCATCAGGGCCGTGCAGCCGGACTGATCCAAACAGGCCTGCGCATCGGCGGCGTTCCAGACCTCGCCGTTGGCCACGACCGGCACCGCCACCATTGTCCGCACCGCGTTGATGCGGTCCCAGTAGGCGGGAGGCTTGTAGCCGTCGGCCTTGGTGCGGGCATGAATCACCAGCTCCTCGGCACCGCCGGCCACCATCGCCTGCGCGCATTCCAGCGTGCGCGAATCGTCCATATAGCCCAGCCGCATCTTGGCCGACAGCGGCATGCCGACGGGCATCGCGCGCTTCACCGCGCCGACGATTTGCAGAATCAACTCGGGCTCATCCAACAGCACTGCGCCGCCCCGGTGCCGATTGACGCTCTTGGCCGGGCAACCAAAATTCAGGTCAATACCGGCCGGCTTGAGCGCCGCCAACTTGGCCGCGTTCTCGGCCATACAGACGGGGTCAGACCCCAGCAATTGCGCGCGCACCGGCACGCCGGCCGGCGTCAGCCCGCCGTTCAGCAGCTCGGGCACGATGCGGGTGAAGACGCGGTTAGGCATCAAGCGGTCGGTGATGCGGATGAATTCGGACACGCAGCGGTCAATGCCGCCGACGCGCGTCAGCACATCGCGCAGCATGTGGTCGAGCAAGCCCTCCATCGGAGCCAGAAGGATGCCCCCTCGCCCACCGGGTACGGCGGGCGATCCCCCGAGGGGATGCGGGTCGGCTTGGGGCGGCCCGGCGCTCGACCCCATCACGCCGCCACCTCGGCCAACAAATCTTGCTGGGTCAAATACAAGCGCAGATCAAACTCCAGCTGCCCGTAGCTGGGCTCCATATGCTGACAGAGCTGATAAAAGGCCTTGTTGTGATCCAGCTCCTTCAGATGCGCCAGCTCGTGCACGACGATCATTTTCAGGAACTCGGCCGGCGCCTCCTTGAACAGGCCAGCGATGCGGATCTCGCGCTTGGTCTTGAGTTTGCTGCCCTGCACGCGCGAGGCCCGCGTATGCGTGCCTAAAGCGTGCTGGATGACCTTCAGCTTGCCATCAAAACAGACCTTGGAGAGCGGCTCGGCATTGCGCAAAAAGCGCAGCTTCAAGTCCTGCGTGTAGTCGAACAAGGCCTTGTCGCTGCGCACGGCGTGGCCCAGCGGGTAGCGCTTGGCCAGCAGCTCACCGAGCCGCCCGGCGTCGATCAAGGCCTGCACCTGTTGCAGCGTCTCGGCCGGGTAACCGCCTAAGTACTTCAGCTGCGTCACTGAGGCTGCGCCGCCGCTGACGGGGATTCGGGGTAATGCTCGCTGACCCAGGCCTCGAAGCGCGCGCACATCGCGTCTTCGCCGGCGCTGCTGTCGGCCAGCAGCTCGGCGCCGTGAACGATGCGGATCTGCGCGTCCAGCGCCGCCGGCCCCTCTTGCTCATAACTTCTGCTTGCAGCGGCCGCCAGGCTGGCTTGCGCCTCGGCCCAGCAAGAATCGACCGACTGATTGCAGGCCTCGGCCAGATAGCGGGCCGAAAAACCCTCGCCGGTCAGGCTGCGCAGCGTCGCATCATGGTCGATGCTATTGCCCGGCTGCCAGTAATGCTCGGCCAGCAGTGGGCCGATGGCCACGTTATCGGTCAAAAACCCGTGCTCGCGCAAGAAAAAAGCACGGGTTTGATAGACCGCCATATGAGCGAGCAAATAGCCCTGATAGCTGGCCGCCGACTCCTGGTTCAGCAAATGCGGGATCGCCAGCATCGGCCGCGGGCTGGCCACGCCCAGAACCCGCAGCTCGGTTGCCCGCGCCAGCGCCAACACCGCCTCGGCGCTCAGCTGCTCGTCGCTCAGCTGATACAGCGCCGCCTCGAAGTAGGGCACGACGGCGATAGCGCGCTCGTCAAAGGCGCGCATCGGCTGGCTGCTGGCGATGCGGTCGTGGATCAGCTGATCGGGGATGGTCTCGCCGGCTGCGTTTTTGGCATAACGTTTGAGCCAATCGGCGTCGCCGAGCAGGCTGTCGCAGAACATTGACTGCGTCTCGGCATAGGCCATCGAGGTCGGCGCGAACTCCTGCGAAAAGCAGGGCGAGTTCTGAGTCACATTGGCGAAATGCGCGGCGTGGCCGCCCTCGTGGAACAAGGTGTTGATCGCGCGCAGACCGCTGCCCAGCTGGTCGGGCTTGGCCTCGGCAGTGAAGTTGATCTGGCCCGGCACCCATGCCCCTTGCGCATTCACATAGCTGGGGATGGGGCCGTGGCAAAAGCCGTTCTGGTACTTGCCCTTGCGCTCCAGCAGGTCCAGCTGCAGGGTGGCGCCGCGGTACTGAATGCCCAGGCGGCGGAACGACTCGATCCAGCGCCGCAAGGCCGGCCCGAACGGCATGTATTCGTCGAGTCGGCGCACCACATCGCCGCTGGAATAGAAACGCAGATTCCAGGGCGCCAGTGCTTCGGCGCCGTGGCTGATTTGCAAACGGCTCAGCGTGCGCGCATGCGCGCCGTCGGTGCGGGCTATGAAGTCGTCCAGGATGGCGGTCAGCTGCGCCGGCGTCATGCGCTCGTTCTTGCGCAGCTTCAGCTCGAAATAGTTGTCGAAGCCGAGCGCGCGCGCGAAGCGGTTGCGCAACTTGACCAGCTCCAAAAAGCCATTCGCCAAAACCCAATGCTCGATCTCTTGAAAGGCCGCAAACGAGCTGCGGCGCCTGACCTCGACCGGATTGGTGGCCAGATTGATGGCCAGCATCGACAGCGAGGCAACTTCTGGCTCACCACGTTGGCTGATATGGGTAGGCTGCAGCTCGCGCTTGGCAGCGAATAGCGCCGCCTCGGCCTGAATGATCTCGCCCATCAGGGCGCGGGCGGCGTCGTTGTCGATGATATTGGCCTCGAACAGCGCCAGCCAGCCCTTCAGACCATGAAGAACTGCTACGTCTTGTTCGGCCGCCGGCAAGGCCTGCAAGGCGGCTATGTGCGCGCGCGTGGCGCTCAGCTTGGCCGGGTCGGAGATGAAGTCCTTGTAGGCGCCCTCGGCCTCGGCAAAGCCGGCCTGGTCGTCGCTGGTCGCCATATAGGTGGCCCAGAACAGATCCTCTTTGGTCTTGTGGACCGCGTTGTAGGCAAGGTTCAGTTGATCAAAGAAGGCGCGTGCGGATGGCTGCATGGAATCGAGCTCTTGTGGAGTCTGCAAGGGCCGAGAGCATAGCGCCTGCAGGCTTGGCCCGACGGTTCTGAGATGATGCCCGCCATGGCGAAACGTTTTCAAATCACGCTGGCGGGCGAGTCGACCCGCTTCTGGGCCACGCCAGAGCTGACCCTGCTGCGCGCTTCATTGGCAGGCAATGGCGGCCTGCTCAGTTCTTGCCGCAACGGCACTTGCCGGGCTTGCCGCTGCAAATTGCTGCAGGGCGAAATAAGCTATTTGATCGAATGGCCGGGCCTCAGCGCCGAAGAAAAGGCCGACGGTTGGATCTTGCCTTGCGTCGCACAGGCGCGCAGCGATCTGCTCTTGCAGCGCCCGTGATTGGGGCGCTGCGCCCACAGCCTGCGTACGCCTGCGCCAAGTGCTTGAAAAAAATCAATCTTTATTGAATTGCCTCCAAAGTGGGCAGCGCCGGCCTGGCACCGTCAGCGGGCACGGGATAATCCGGGATGGGTCAGACTCGCTGGCCCGCTTGTCAACAGGCTCGCCCCATGCACCGAACTATTTTCACCACGCCCGGCGTCAACAGCCTGCTGCGCGCCGCCTCGCTGGCCTTTCTGAAGCTCAAGGGCTGGACGATTGACGGCAGCCTGCCACCGGGTCAGACCAAGTTTGTCTTGATCGCCGCACCGCACACCAGCAACTGGGATCTCCCCTACACCCTGATGGTGGCCTTTGCTTTGCGGCTGACGCCGTACTGGATGGGCAAGAGCCAGATTTTCAGCTGGCCTTTTGGCGGCCTGATGCGCTGGCTGGGCGGTATCTCGGTGGACCGGGAGCAGGCCAGCAATCTGGTTGCTGCCTCGGCCGCGGCGCTGCAGGCTGCCGACTTCCCGGTCCAATTGATCGTGCCGCCCGAGGGCACGCGCAGCAAGACGCGCTACTGGAAGACCGGCTTCTACTGGATCGCCCACTCCGCACAGGTGCCCATCGTGATGGCTTATATGGACTACCCGCGCAAGCTCAGCGGCCTGGGGCCGGTATTCGTGCCGACCGGCGACATCGACGCCGATATGGTCCGCATCAAGGCCTACTACGCACAATTCAAGGGCAAGAACTGGCAGCAGTTCGACCATCAATGACCGAACAAACTAGCAAATCCAAAGACCCGCTGCACGGCCTCACGCTGGAAGCGATCGTGACCGCCCTGGTCGACTATTTCGGCTGGGAGGAGCTGGGCCAGCGGATCGAGATCCGCTCCTTTGTGATCGACCCCAGCGTCGCCTCCAGCCTGAAGTTTCTGCGCAAGACACCCTGGGCACGCGCCAAGGTGGAGAGCTTGTACTTGTTCATGCTGCGCGAGAAATCTCGTGGGCAAACGCGCAGTCTGCCCGGTTGACGATCAGCGCCCGTCCGGCAACTCGATCTTCAGCTCCAGCACATCCAGATCACCCTGATGCTCAAGGCTGACCTTGATGTCTTCCGGGTCGATCTTCATGTATTTGGAGATCACCAGCAGCAGCTCGTTCTTCAGCTGCGGCAGGTAGTCGGGGCTGGCGGTGCGGCCATTGCGCTCATGCGCCAGGATCAGCTGCAGCCGCTCTTTGGCGACATTGGCGGTGGTCTTTTTCTCACCGAGAAAATATTTCAGAAATCCCATCTCAACCTCCTCACTTGCCGCCGAACAGGCGCTTGAACAAGCTCGGCTTGATCGCCTCGATAAAGCGCATTGGACGCTCCTCGCCCAGGAAGCGGCGCACCACGTCCTTGTAGGCCTCGGACACATCGCTGCCCTGCATATGGATGGCCGGCGAGCCCTGGTTGGACGCCTGCAGCACGATCTCGGACTCCGGGATCACACCGATCAGCGGCGTACGCAGGATCTCGTGAATATCCTCCAGCGACAGCATATGGCCGCCCTCGACCCGGCTCGGGTTGTAGCGGGTGATCAGCAGATGCTCCTTGATGGGCTCCTTGCCCTCGATGGCGCGGCGGGTCTTGCTATTGAGCATGCCCAGGATGCGGTCGGAGTCACGCACCGACGAGACCTCGGGGTTGGTCACGACGATGGCCTCATCGGCGAAATGCATGGCCATCAAGGCGCCGGTCTCAATCCCGGCCGGCGAGTCGCAGATGATGAACTCGAAGTCCATGGCTTTAAGCTCCTCCAGCACCCGCTCCACGCCCTCGACCGACAGCGCATCTTTGTCGCGCGTCTGCGAGGCGGCCAGGATGAACAGCTTGTCCAACTGCTTGTCCTTGATGAGCGCCTGGCTGAGCTTGATCTCGTCATTGATGACGTTGATCAGGTCATAGACCACACGGCGCTCGCAACCCATGATCAGGTCCAGATTGCGCAGGCCGACGTCAAAGTCGATCACGCAGGTTTTGTGGCCGCGCAAGGCCAGGCCGGTTGCGAAGCTGGCACTGGTGGTGGTTTTGCCCACGCCGCCCTTGCCCGAAGTCACCACGACGATTTTTGTCATCGAATCAATTTCCTAAAAATAGATATTTCTTAAAGCAGCCGAAGAATTCGGCGCCGCGATTGCATTCATTTCAAAACTTGAGCGGCTCCATGATTAATTTTTCACCTTCCAGGCGGATCTGCGCCGGCTTGCCAAACACGCTGTCCGGCAGCGGGTTCTCGGTCGTGCGGTAGGTGCCCGCGATGGCAATCAGCTCGGCCTCCATGCTGGTGGCAAAAATACGTGCCTCGGTATTGCCCTTGGCGCCAGCAATCGCCTTGCCGCGCAGCGGCGCGTAGACATGGATGCTGCCGTCGGCGATCACCTCGGCGCCGTGGTTGACCAGGGCCAGCACCACCAGATCACCACCCTTGGCATAGACCTGCTGGCCCGAGCGCAAGGGCTTGTCGATGATCATGGTCTTGGCGGCCTCGGCCGGCACCAGCACCTCGCGAATCACTTCGACCTGCACCTCGACCTGCACCTCTTTGATGACTTCTTGGATCTGCACCGCAGCCGCCAGCGCCGGGCGACTGCCCTGGGGCTGGTCGAGCGGAGGCGATTCGGCGAGCCCCAAGGCCAATGCTTGCGCCAACTCAAGCGCATTGGCGCCCAGCACGGCCACCGGCTGCATGTTGTACTGCCGCAACATCGACAGCAAAACGGCGAGGTCAAGCGCCTGCTCGCCCTCAGCCTCGTCGTCTAGGCGCAATTGCGCGGGCTCGGCGCCGTCGCCGTCGCCGTGGTGCTGTGCGGCGCTCGCACGGGCAAGCTGCGTCAAATCGATCAGCAGGGGCTCGTGGTTGAACACATGCGGCGTATCGCCCAGCCGCTCGTGCAGGGCCGCCGCCAAAGCCGGCAAATCCGCCGACTTCAGAACCAAGGAGAGCAGGCTCAAAGAGGCGCTCTTCAACTCGAATACATCGGCGATCTTTGATGCCGTCCGACCTTGCTGTGTATCTTGTTGTGCCTGAGACATCGAGTGCTGCTGTTGTGCAAAGGGCGCGATTTTAGCCGCGGTGCACGAAGCTGCCTCTAGGCGTTGGCCCCAGAGCCGAAAAACCGCTTGCAACAAATTTAAGCAAGCCAACAAAGCACCAAAGCAATCAAGCACTTATGCGCGCTTTGCCAGCCCAACCCACATGGATATCCACAGCGTCTGTGGAAAAATCGGCCGCCCCTGTGCGAGGTTTGTCACCCATTTTCGTGACATCTGCCAGTGCAAGCTTGACTTATCCCCATTTTGAGCCGCGGTCAAGGGCCGTGGCTTGAATTTTGCAGGCAGGCACGCCGCCCCCGCCGCACCAAGCTAAGTCATTGATTTATATACAACTCAGGCCGGTGCTCCGAAATGAGGCAGGCTAAGCCCAAGCGCCGCGTTTCAAGGGCTTGGTGCCGCCCCACCGCCCTTGTCCACAAAGTTATCCACAGCAAAGGTGGATAGCCTTTGAAGGCTTTAAAAATCATAGACTTAAGGACCATGCCTCAACTTAAATGGAGTATTCGCCGCTAACTCGCAGTCCCGCAAAAGGCGTTGACGAGCAGCGCCCTGTGAGGGCACGGGTGCCCGTAGCGGTTACAGTGACGGCAAATCCGCGTCTCGCGGACTCTTGCAGGAGCACGGCATTGGCCACACCCAACTACTCATACGAAAAACGCCAACGTGAATTGGCCAAGAAGCGCAAGGTCGAAGAAAAGCGCCAGCGCAAGATCGGCGGCAAGGTGGACGGCGACGGCCAGCCTGTCGATGGCGGTGACAGTCCTGAAGGCGACGCCGCCGACAAACCCGCTGCCAGCCCGGACACACCGCCCGCTGCCACCTGAACGGCAAGCCGCGGCGAGACTTGGCCAGGCCTTGAACGCCCGGCCGCAAAGGCTTGGTCCGGTGTTTTAGCGCAGCGACCGAAGGGCACCGCTTGCGCTGGCCCTAAAATGCGGGCCTGCCCGGCACTGCTGCCGGCATCTGCTGCCAGGCCCGCAAAGACACCATGACCCGTAAGCTCTTCGTCACGACCGCCCTGCCCTACGCCAATGGCAACTGCCATATTGGCCACATCATGGAATGGACGCAGGCCGATATCTGGGTGCGCTTCCAGCGCATGCGCGGCCAGCAGGTGAATTTCGTCTGCGCCGACGACGCGCATGGCGCACCCATCATGATCGCGGCCGAAAAGGCCGGCATCACATCGCAAGCCTTCGTCGCCAATATCGCCGCCGGCCGCAAGGCCTATATCGACGGCTTTCACATCAGCTTCGACAACTGGCACTCGACCGATGGGCCCGAGAACCACGAACTGAGCCGCGACGTCTACCTTGCGCTGCGCCGCAATGAGCTGATCGATGTGAAGACCATCGAGCAGTTCTTCGACCCCGAAAAGCAGATGTTCCTGCCCGACCGCTTCATCAAGGGCGAATGCCCGAAATGCGGCGCCAAGGACCAGTACGGCGACTCCTGCGAGGTCTGCGGTGCGGTCTACACGCCGACCGAGGTGAAGAACCCGTTCTCGGTGCTGTCCGGTGCCACGCCGGTGATGAAGAGCTCCGAGCATTATTTCTTCAAGCTCAGCGACCCACGCTGCGTCGCTTTCCTTGAAGAATGGACGCAGACGCCGGGGCGCCTGCAGCCCGAGGTCTTTAACAAGATCAAGGAATGGTTTGCCAAAGATGCCGACGGCAAGGGCGGCCTGGGTGACTGGGACATCAGCCGCGACGCGCCCTATTTCGGCATCGAGATCCCGGACGCGCCGGGCAAGTATTTCTACGTTTGGCTGGACGCGCCGATCGGCTATCTGGCCTCGCTGAAGAACTACTTCGCCAAGACCGGCGCCGACTCCGACGCCTTTGATGCCTATATGGCCGACGAAACGGTGGAGCAGATCCACTTCATCGGTAAGGACATCACCTATTTCCACACCTTGTTCTGGCCGGCGATGCTGCACTTCAGCGGCCGCAAAACGCCCAATCATGTCTATGTGCACGGCTTCATGACCGTCAACAACGGCGAGAAGATGAGCAAGAGCCGTGGCACCGGCCTCGACCCCTTGAAGTATCTGGGCCTGGGTCTGAACGCCGAATGGCTGCGCTACTACATTGCGGCCAAGCTGAACGCCAAGGTCGAGGACATCGACTTCAACCCGGAAGACTTCTGCGCCCGCATCAACAGCGATCTGGTCGGCAAATACATCAATATCGCCAGCCGCGCGGCCGGCTTCCTGACCAAACGTTTTGACGGTCATTTGTCCGGCGACTTGGGCGTCGAGGGCCGCACGCTGCTGGACGGGCTGCGCGCGCATGCCGACAAAATTGCCGAGCTGTACGAGGAGCGCGAGTTCGGCAAGGCGCTGCGCGAAATCATGTTGCTGGCCGACCGGGTCAACGAGTATGTGGACCAGCACAAGCCTTGGGATTTGGCCAAGCAGGAAGGCATGGACGCCGTGCTGCACGACGTCTGCAGCGTCTGCATCGAGGCCTTCCGTCTGCTGACGATTTACTTGAAGCCGGTACTGCCCGAACTGGCGGCCAAGGTCGAGGCCTTCTTGCGCATCGAGCCTTTGCAGTTCGCCGACGCCGCGCGTGCGATGGGCCCACACCAAATCGGCGCCTATCAACACCTGATGCAGCGCGTCGATGCCAAGTTGCTGGACGCTTTGTTCGAGGCGCCGGAAGCCCCCAAAGTGGTCCCCGGCGGCGAGGAACTGGCGCCAGAAATCAAGATCGATGACTTCTCCAAGGTCGATCTGCGCATCGCCAAAATCGTCAAGGCCGAGGTCGTCGAGGGTTCAGACAAGCTCTTGCGCCTGACCCTGGACGCCGGCGAAGGCCGCTTGAGGAATGTCTTCAGCGGCATCAAGAGTGCCTACAAACCCGAGCAGCTGGAAGGCAAGTTGACCGTGCTGGTGGCGAATCTGGCGCCGCGCAAGATGAAGTTCGGCATCAGCGAAGGCATGGTGCTGGCGGCCTCACATGCCGACGAGAAGGCCAAGCCCGGCATCTTTGTGCTGGAACCCTTCCCTGGTGCGCAACCCGGCATGCGGGTGCGCTGAAACTTGATGCGTACCGACCCGCCTGTAAACTCAGGCCTTTCTTGCTTTTGACACCCAACGCCATGCCATTGTTCTGGAAGCCTTACAAGTCCGAAGTCAGCAATTTCATCGATGAATTGAAGGCCAAGAAGCCGACGCTGGAGCAGGAACAACGCGCCGGCCGAGCACTGCTGTGGGAAAAGCCGGTGGACCGTGCCGAACAAGCCGAGTTCAGTGCCGCTCGCGTGCCCCAGCAGCCCTACGTCTACCAGACCAGCGCCAAGTAGCTGGTTTTTCAGGCCGCCCGACCAACTGACTGTTTGATTGAATGCGTGCATGAGTGTCGCTCCCGCCAGCGTCAGCCTGCCCGCGCTCGACCCCTTGGCGCCGGCCGTTCCGGGTCTGCCCGAGACCGTGGACGCGGTCGCCGTGGCGCGGCTCTACGGTGAACCGCTGTTCCAGATGCCGCTGGATCTGTACATCCCGCCGGACGCGCTGGAGCTTTTTCTCGAAGCCTTTCAAGGCCCGCTGGACCTGCTGATTTACCTGATCCGGCGCCAGAATTTCAATATTCTGGACATCCCGCTGGCCGATGTGACGCGCCAGTACTTGAGCTACGTGGACCAGCTGCGCAAACACAATCTGGAGTTGGCGAGCGAGTATTTGCTGATGGCGGCGATGCTGATCGAGATCAAATCCCGCATGCTGCTGCCGCCCAAGAAGACCGACGACGGCTCCGAACCCGAGGATCCCCGCGCCGAGCTGGTGCGCCGGCTGCTGGAATATGAGCAGATCAAGTTGGCCGCCGCGCGGCTGGGCGCCTTGCCGGTCGCGGGGCGCGATTTTCAGCTCGCCCAAGTGCATACCGAGCCATCGCTGCTGCCGCGTTTTCCGGACGTGGATGCGAACGACTTGCGCGACGCCTGGGCCGACATCCTGCGCCGGGCCAAGCTCAATCAGCACCACAAGATCACGCGCGAACAGCTGTCGGTGCGCGAGCATATGAGCATCGTGCTGCGGCGCCTGCAAGGTGAGCGATTTTTGGAGTTCCAGCAGCTGTTCGATGTCAGCCGCGGCCAGCCGGTGCTGGTGGTGACCTTCATCGCGATGCTGGAGCTGGCGCGCGAGCGGCTGCTGGAAATTACCCAGGCCGAGGCCTTCGCGCCCATCTATGTCAGGCTGGCCTACAAGCCGAGCTGAACTTCATTCATAGGACTTACGCAAAATTGTTCCAGCTAGGCATGACGCCGCAGACAGTACGCCTTGTACGGCAAGGCGTCATAACGACGCTGGGGCGGTTTTGCGTAAGTCCCAATTCAGCTGGTAGGGGCGCCGCGCCAGGTTGAGAACATCGTTTCCGGCTGGTGCTGCACCATCTGGCCGACCGCCAAGACCGCCTGGGTTCGAGAGCCCACGCCGAGCGCCTTCAGCACGGCGGCCACATGGTCCTTGACCGTCTCCACCGTGATGCCCAGTTCACGCGCAATGATCTTGTTCGGCTTGCCTTGCAAGAGCAGGGCCAACACATCGGTTTGGCGCGGCGTCAAGGCCAGACTTTCCAGCCCCGTGGACACCTGGTAATTGGACGCCATCGCCTGCTGCTGGATCTGCACCAGCTTGGCCTGCTTGGTCGAGGCCTTGCCGCTCAAACTTGGGCTTTCCGGCGCGCCCAAATTCATCGGCGGCACGTAGATGCCTCCGGCCATCACCAGCTTCAGCGCCTGCGACAGCAATTCGGTGCCGGCACGTTTGGGCACAAACCCCATCGCGCCCTGGTCGATCGCGCGAATCACATCGCTGGCGCGGTCGGAGGCCGAGATCACCACCACCGGCAAAGCTGGATAGGCGCCGCGGAACTCATCCAGCACATCAAAACCACTGGCGTCGCCGAGCTGCAAATCAAGCAGCACCAGATCAAAGTCGGCATGCTTGCCCAGTTCCAGGCGCGCGGCCGCGGCGCTGTCAACGCCGATCACCTCGACGCTGTCGTCCAAGCCTTCAATGACGGTCTTCAATGCCGACAAGATCAGCGGATGATCATCGATGAGCAAGACTTTCATGGGCGCCCCCTTTGGCGATGTACTTTTAACTTCATATGGCGCAAATGATAGGGCTAGCGAAACTGCCGAGTCAGCGATTCCGCGACGCAGACCGGTTTGGCCGCGCCCTCACGCTCGACGCTGACCTCGATGCACAGCTGCACGCCGCCGTCGACGGGCTCGCATTTAAGCAGCTTGAAGCGACCGCGCAGCCGGCTGTCCACCGGCACCGGCGCCGGAAAACGCACGCGGTTGAGGCCGTAGTTCAGGCCCAGACGGCTCTCGCGCACCATGAAGGCGGTTTCAAAGAAGCGCGGGATCAGGCTGAGCGTCAAAAACCCATGGGCGATGCAGGTGCCAAACGGGCCGGCGGCCGCTCGCTGCGGATCGGTGTGTATCCATTGCTGGTCATCACTGGCATCGGCAAAGCGCTGAATGCGAGCCTGGTCCACCAGAATCCACTCACTGCAGCCGATCTCTTGACCCACCAGATCGGTCAACTCCAGCAGTCGCTCAAACTCACGCATTGGCAGCCTCTAGCCAAGCGGTGACGGGCAGCCATTGAGCCAGATCGCGCTCGACCCGACTCGGCGCCACATCCCACAGCGTCATGCCGCGCGCCGCCAGCTGCACATAGTTTTGCGTGTCACGCAGCAGGCCCAAAACCGGCACTGCCAACTCGGGCAGAAAGTCCTGCAGCTGCTGCACCGACAGGGTGCCCTCCTTGGCCCGCATGCCGACGATGGCCAGCTGCGGGGCCTTGCCGGCGCCGCGACCCTCATTTTCGGCGCGCAACTCCTGCAGCTTCTGCACAAAGTCAAAGGTCGCCTGGATGTCAAACAAACTTGGCTGCAGCGGGATCAGAATCTTGTCCGCCAATTTGTAAAGCGCACGCAATTTCTTGCCGCTGAGGCCGGCCGGGCTGTCCATCACCACATGGCTGACGCCCTTGGGCGGCTTGACGGTTTGTTGCTCGGCGTCCAGCTCCCAGCCCCGGATCAAGGGCAGCTCGGCCGTACGCAAGCTCAGCCAGCGGCGCGCCGACTGCTGCTTATCCACATCGCCCAACATCACCGCATGGCCGCGCCGGGCCAGATAGCCGGCGGTATTGGTCGCGAGCGTGCTTTTGCCCACCCCGCCCTTGGGATTGGCGATCAGGATCACAGGCATGACAGCTCCTCACTTGGATATTTTCACTACGGCCGCCAATGGTAGCGGCCCAACGGCCAGGCCGGCCACGCTAGGCGGCCGGCACTGCGACAATCAAGCCATGTTTGCACCCTCACAACTCGACGTACGGCGCTTTTTTTGCGCCACCTATCGCAAGCTGCGCGACAAGCAGCCGCTGATCCCAATGGAGGTGATTGCTGCCGATTGGATTGAACAGCATCCGGAGTATCACGCCGAGCTGACGGACGAGGCCGCCGCGCTGGCCGCCGTCTACAGCGTGGAAGACGGCCGCGCCAATCCGTTTTTACATCTGTCCATGCACCTCACCATCAGCGAACAGCAATCGATCGATCAACCTCACGGCATTCGCCAAGCCATCGACTTGCTGGCGGCCAAACGCAATTCGCTGCATGAGGCCCAGCATGTCGCCATGGATTGCCTGGGTGAAATGATCTGGGCGTCACAGCGCAGCGGCTTGCCGCCCGATGGTCACCGCTATCTCGACTGCGTCAGCAAAAAAGCCACGCATCGCTAGCGTGGCTTTTTGAGCAAGGGGCATGTCGCGGGCTCAGGCTTGAATCGACCCGCCCAAGGCCTTGCGCTCATTCTTGCCGGAGGCCGAATACAGACCCGTATTTTCCCCCGGCATCAACACATCAATGGCCCGGTCTAGGGCGGCGGTAGCCCTGGCGAGGGACTCGCGCTGGGCCGCCACACGGCCACCGGCCAGCGCCAGGCGGTGCCGTAAATTGGGGGGCACGGCGCCGCTGCGGGCTGCGTCACTGAAACGCGAGATGGCCTGCGCCAGGGCTTGGTGCAGCTTGCCGGCATATTGCTCGATCGCGCCGGTGTCGCGGCGCAGCAGGGCGTCGCCCAGCAAATTCAGGCAGCTCTCCACCTCCAGCAAGGGCTGTTCAAGCTGCTGGCTGACCGCCGCGGCATTTGGATCTGAGGTGGGCAAAGCTTGCATGACAGTCCCCGCCATAAGGCGTTGAGAACGCGGTTTAAGCGTTCAGGTACAGGAGAAAATAGGCCTTCGTTTTGGCTAAGCTTTGGCCAAGCGCTGACCACATCCGCAACTCAGTGCGGCGTCATTCGACCGAGCATTTCCTGCGCGTTGGCAATCAGCTTTTCCGCGATCACATTGGCATTGACGGTGAACTTGCCGTCCGTAATGGCCTGGGAAATACGGCTGACCTTGGCGGCGTCAAAGCTGCCGTCGTCGGGCACGCCTTGCAGCAGCTGGGTGGCGTTGGTCGACAACTCCAGCTTGGCACTGGCTTCTGGCGGCTTCTTGCCCCCGACCGGCGTGCTCGTGCCATTGGCTGGCGCGCGTCCCGTTTGGGCCGCTGCGGGTTTGTCTAGCCCCACTGGGGCCGACGCGACTTCAGGACTGTTACCGATCTTCATGCTGTTCTCCATAGACTTGAGGCTAGCCCAAATCTTTCCAGGTTTTGCTCAAACCCGCTCGACGTTCTCTCAAAACAGAGCGGCTTTTTCGGTGTATCGACAGGCAACGAGAAAACTTTAGAACATTTGACAAAAAATCTCCCCGGCGTCGTGGCGACCGAGCCGCGCCGACGAGACTGCTTGTGCGCGGGCGACAACGAGAGCTTGGTTGCATTCATAGCAGCATCTCCACATGCCTGTCACCCACCGCCCGGCCAGAAATCACCCGGCCATTCTCAAACCGGACCTTGACGCTTTGCCCCTCCAGTCCCGCCGTCAATGCTTGGCCTTCCCTGGCCACCGAATAGCCCGAGCCTACGGCCCGGACCATCACGGTTTCACCAGCGGCGAACCATTGCCGCACCTTCAAATTCTGGCTTCGCACGGCTTCCCCGGCCGCCAAGGGGCGGCTGAGCGTGCGTCCGACCAACCCTCCGGCGTCCGAGAATACCGCACCCGCTTGCGCCGCTATATCTATTTCGGCTGTGCTGAGCAGAGCTTGAGTCAGCACCGTCCCGGCGGGCAAAGCGTCCGCAGCGACCAAGGCGCGGGCATAGACCTTGACCGTCACCGGCAAGCTGACGTTCCAGCGCACCAGGCCGTCAAGACAACGCAGTCCAATCCGGCTGCGACCCCACATTTGCAAGCCGGGCGGCAGGTAAGGTTGCACCTGCTTGCAGGGAGCGAGCTTGAGCCTGGGATCAAGGCGGCCAATTTGCACTTCAACGCGGGCCTGCGCCGGCGTGCCGACCCGGGCGCCTGCTTGGGCTACTTGTTGCACCTGCAAAGTCAACTCGGCATTCAGCATGCTCTCGTCCTGAGCCAGCGCAATGCCACTCAAGCAAGCCACACCCAGCCCCATAAGGCTGGCCAGTCGGCGCGCGCTTTTCAGGGAGGGTGGGCGAATCTGGAACATGGCTGAACTTTAGTCCCAGGCTCCGATTTGCCTTGCTGCGAAATGCGCAGCAAAGCCATTGCTTATCCCGCTAATGTTTTCTGCAAGCCACCAACACAATTGGCTCACATCGCCGATTCCCTCGCCTCTCGCCCGACCTTCGTCAGCCAGCAAGGAATTGACCGCCGCTCTTGATGTTTGAGTCGGCCGCGACCCCGAGGTACCCATCATGCTGAACCGACTGACCGATGCTTTGAATTTCCAGACCCAGGCCCTGACGCTGCGGTCGGAGCGGCAGCGCCTGCTGGCCAGCAATATTGCCAATGCCGACACGCCGGGTTTCCAAGCCAAGGATATGGACTTCGCCCGCGCCCTGCGTGAGGCCAGCTCCGACAACGCACAGGCCGGCGCCCTCAGAACCACCCAAAGTGGCCACATCGCGCCGCCGGCCGGCGCACGCAGCGAAAGCCAGAAGCAATTTTCCATGGCGGCGCAAACCAATCTTGATAGCAACACCGTGGACATGGACCGCGAGCGCGCCAGCTTCGCCGACAACTCGGTCAAGTACGAGGCGACGCTGCGCTTCATCAGCGGTTCGGTGCGCACGACGCTGGATGCGATGAAGTCGCATAACTCAGCCTGACGCCAGCGAATCAGCTTGAGAACAGGAGTCCCTCATGTCAATGTTCCAGATCTTCAATGTCGCCGGCAGCGCGGTCAGCGCGCAAAGCCAGCGCCTCAATGTGGTGGCCAGCAATCTGGCCAATGCCGAGACCGTGGCCGGGCCCGACGGCCAGGCCTACAAAGCGCGCCAGGTGGTGTTTCAGACCGCCTTGGTCGGTGCCGGCAACGACCCCGCCAGTGCCGGTGTGCGCGTCAGCACCATCAGCGAAGACCAGACACCGGGGCGCCGTGTCCATGACCCCAAGCACCCAAAAGCCGATGCCGAGGGCTATGTGACCTATAGCAATGTCAACACGGTCGAGGAAATGGTCAACATGATTTCGGCCTCACGCTCCTATCAAAACAATATCGAAGTGATGAGCACGGCAAAAAGCCTGCTGCTCAAAACCCTGCAACTTGGTCAGTCCTGAGGACTGACACAGAAAGCTCATCATGGCCACAGCCGCAGTCACCAACACCTCAGGCACTTCAGCGACCGCTACGCTGGCATCCCAAGGCAGCAAAAATGCCGCCGACACGCAGGATCGGTTCATGAAGCTGCTGATCGCTCAAATGAAGAATCAAGACCCGATGAACCCGATGGACAACGCGCAGGTCACCAGCCAGATGGCGCAGATTCAGACGGTCACCGGTGTCAGCACCCTGGACACCAGCATCAAGGCCTTGTCCTCGCAATTTGTCCAGATGCAGGCGCTGCAAAGCGTTTCTCTGGTTGGACGGGATGTCACGGTGGAGGGCAATCGCCTGCAGATGGACCAAGGCAACGGCAAAGGGGTGTTCGAGCTCGGCGCACCGGCCGATGCCGTCAAGCTCGAAGTGCTCAGCCCGGCCGGCACTGTGGTCGACACGGTTCAGCTTGGCGCACAGGGCTCTGGCCGACACAACTTCGAGTGGGCGGCCGACAAGAACGACCCGGCTGCCAGCTACAACTTCCGCATCACCGCCAGCAACGGCGCCGCCGCAGTCGCGAACGTGCCCTACAGCCTGGACAAGGTGCTGGCCGTCAACACCAGCGGATCAAAGCTGCAACTGCAGTTGCAAAACGCCGGCCTGGTCGACTACGCCAGCATCAAGACGATCGACTGATCTCACTCCCAACGCACCCCAGAACAAGGCACCATCATGAGCTTTCAACAAGGTCTATCCGGCCTCAATGCCGCCGCCAAGAATCTTGATGTGATTGGCAACAATATCGCCAACGCGGGCACCTATGGCGCCAAGTCCTCGCGGGCGGAATTCAAGGAGGTCTATGCCGGTGCGCTCAGCGGCGCCGGGGGCAGCCCCATCGGCATCGGCGTGGCGCTGGGCACGGTCTCCCAACAGTTCACGCAGGGCAACATCACCGCCACCGACAACCCGATGGATCTGGCCATCAATGGCGGTGGTTTCTTCCAGGTGGGCGACGGCAAGAGTCCCGTGTCTTACTCACGCAATGGGCAATTCAAGGTCAGCCAAGAGGGCTTCATTGTCAACGGCGAAGGCTTCAAATTGCTGGGCTACCCGGCCGACGCCACCGGCGTGATTCAACCCGGTTTGGCGCAAACCTTGCGCCTGCCAACCGCCGGCATTGCGCCAAAGCCAACCTCCGAAGTGAAGATGGAGTTCAATCTTGACTCGCGCGCCATCTATACCGGCAAGACGGTGGATCCCGGCATCAACCTGAAAGACGCCAAGACCTATAACAACGCCACCTCGCTGACCGCCTTTGACGCCAAGGGACAAAACGTCGCGGTGACCTTTTACTTCCAAAAAGTTCAGCCTGAGAGCGGCCCCTTGGCCGACCCACCGACCGCCACCGTAGACCCCTTGGAAACCACCAAATGGAATGTCTTCGCGACCGCCAACGGGGAGTTCTTCACCAAAGATTCAGCCGGCAATCCCACCCTCACGACGCCGGCCGATCCGGCCGCCATTCCGCCGGCCGTGGCCCGGATGATTTCGCCGTACACCACGCTTGAGTTTGACCCCAAGGGCGGCAAGCCCATCTCACCCACGGCGGAACTGGCGATGCAAATTCCAGCCACTTCTACACTGACAGGCTCAAGCCTGGAGATCCTCGGAGTCTCACTGAATGTATTGGGGGCGAGCGAAAACGGCTCCAGCTTTGGTGTCACGAATCTGACCCAAAACGGCTACGCCCCGGCGCAGCTGACCGGCATCGTGGTCGAGGGAACCGGCGTCGTGACGGCGCGCTACTCGAACGGCCAATCCAAGCCCGCCGGACAGGTCGAACTGGCCAACTTCATCAACCCGCAGGGCTTGCAGCCCTTGGGTGGCAACCGCTGGGCGCGCACCCTCACCTCGGGTGAGGCGGTGGTCGGCGTCGCAGGGGACGGCAACTTGGGCCGCATCCAGTCCGGCGCGCTGGAGGAATCCAATATCGACCTGACCGCTGAGCTGGTCAATATGGTGACAGCGCAGCGCGCCTACCAGGCCAGCGCGCAAACCATCAAGACGCAAGACCAGGTTCTGCAAACCATCGTCAACCTGCGTTGATGAATTTGCAAGATCAATGCCGGACTGAAGGAGGCCCACCATGGACCGCATGATTTACCTCTCGATGGCCGGCGCCAAGGCCGCGATGCAGCGCCAAGACGTGCTCGCCAACAATCTGGCCAATGTCTCGACCAACGGCTTTCGGGCCGAGTTGCAGGCGTTTCGGGCGGTGCCGGTGAATGGCGACGGCGCCAGCACGCGTGCCTATGCGCTCGAAACCACCACCGGCTACAACCCCAACGGCGGGCCGGTGCAAGCCACCGGACGCAATCTGGACGTGGCCATGAAGGACAGCGCCTGGCTGGCCGTGCAGGGGCTGGACGGCACCGAGGCCTACACCCGCGCCGGCTCGCTCGACGTCAATGTGGAGGGCCTGCTGGTGACACGCAATGGCCTGCAGGTGATTGGTGACGGCGGCCCGATCACGGTGCCGCAGAACACCGAGCTGGCCATCGGCGGCGACGGCACCATCAGCGCCAAAGACAGCAAAGGCAAAACCAGCACGGTCGCCAAGCTCAAGCTCGTCACGCCCGAAGCGCCGCTGACCCGCGGGCCGGATGGACTGTTCAGAGCCGCCGAAGGCGACTTAGCCGCCAATGCGGACGCACGCGTGCAAGACGGTGCGCTGGAGGGCTCCAATGTCAGCCCGGTCGAGACCATGGTCGGCATGATTGCCGCCGCCCGCCAGTTCGAGCAGCAGATGAAGCTGCTGCAAATTGCCCAGACGCAGGGCCAGCAGTCGGCCAAATTGCTCGGCTCCACCTAACGCAGTTCTTCAAGGACAGCCACCATGATTCGCTCCCTCTATATCGCCAAGACCGGCATGGAAGCCCAGCAAACCCAGCTGGACACCATCTCGCAGAACCTGGCCAATGTGTCGACCAATGGCTACAAGCGCTCGCACGCCATCTTCGAAGACCTGATGTATCAAAACCTGCGCCAAAGCGGGGCCAACACCACCGAGCAAACCCAGTTGCCGACCGGCCTGCAGGTCGGCCTGGGCGTGCGCCCGGTGGCCACCGCGCGCATCTACACCCAGGGCAATCTGCAGCAGACCAGCAACAATCTGGACATCGCCATCAAGGGCAATGGCTTCTTCCAGATTCAGCAGCCGGACGGCACCACCGCCTACACCCGCGACGGCTCCTTCCAACTCAGCGCGGCCGGCCAGATCGTCAACAACAACGGCCTCACGCTGCTGCCCGGCATCACCATCCCGAACAATGCCCAAAGCGTGACGGTCGGCAATGACGGCACGGTCAGCGTCACGCTGCCGGGCAACCCGGCGCCGCAAACCGTGGGTCAAGTCCAGCTGGCCAACTTCATCAATCCGGCCGGCCTGGACCCCAAGGGCCAAAACCTCTTCACCGAAACCGCCTCCTCCGGCACCCCGACGAACGGCACACCGGCCTCCGATGGCCTGGGCATGCTGCAGCAAGGCTATGTGGAAACCTCCAACGTCAATGTGGTGGAAGAACTGGTGGCGATGATTCAGACCCAGCGCGCCTATGAAATGAACTCCAAGGCGATTCAGACCTCGGACCAGATGCTGCAAAAACTCGCCCAGATTTGAGGCTTTCCATGACCCACAAGCTTTCTTTCATGCGGCGGCTCGCGCTGCCCTGCGCGCTGGCCTGGACCTTGGCGCTTGCCGGCTGCGGCACGCTCTACCGCGAACCGCAAGTCGAGCTGCAGCCGGGCCCGGTCGTGACGCTGCCGTCCTTGCCGCAACACAGCCCCAGCAACGGGTCCATCTACCAGGCGGCCAGCTACCGGCCGCTGTTCGAGGATCACCGCGCACGCATCGCCGGCGACACCTTGATCGTGCAGATCGTCGAGAAGATCAGCGCCAGCCAAAGCTCGACCAGCGCCCTGAACAAGAGCGGCACCCTCAGCGCCGCGGTTTCGGCCATCCCCTTCGTCAGCCCGAATGCCTTTGCGCGCGCCTCGGCCGCCGGCAATTCGGCCACCACGGCCGCCGGCAAGGGCAGCAACGAGAACTCCAACAACTTCTCCGGCAGCATCACCGCGGTGGTGACCGCCGTGCTGCCCAATGGCCACCTCTTGATCAGCGGCGAGAAGCAGATCGGTGTCAACCACAACGTCGATGTGCTGCGCTTCTCGGGCCAGGTTGACCCCCACATGATCACCCAGGGCAATATCATTGCCTCGGCCTCGGTGGCCAATGTGCGGATCGAGCAAAAGGGCCGCGGCGCCACCTCCGACATACACGGAATAGGCTGGTTCTCCCGCTTCTTTTTGAACCTTTCGCCGATTTAAGTTTGCGCAAAATCGGTCGTAGAAGTCCCCCTTCACGACCATCATGCAAACCTCCTCAAAAACCACCATTTTCAGCGCCAACGGCCCGCTCTTTTCGGCCCTGCTGTTGCTCGGCGCCCTGCTCAGCGCCCTGCTCGGGTGGCCCAATGCGGCCGAGGCGGCCCGCATCAAGGAGGTCGCCTCCGTCCAGGGGGTGCGCAACAATGCCCTGACCGGCTACGGGCTGGTGGTGGGCCTGGACGGCACCGGCGACCAAACCACTCAGGCGCCGTACACCGGCCAAAGCCTGGCGGCCATGCTGCAACAGTTCGGCGTGACCTTGCCGCCCGGCGTGACGATTCAGCCCAAGAACGTGGCCGCCGTGATGGTGACGGCGCAGCTGCCGGCCTTCGCACAGCCGGGCCAACAAATCGACATCACCGTCGCCTCGATCGGCAACTCCAAAAGCTTGCGCGGCGGCACCTTGATCTCGACACCCCTGCGCGGCGCCGATGGTCAGGTCTATGCGATGGCCCAGGGCAATTTGATCATCGCCGGCGCCGGCGCCGCGGCGGGCGGCTCCAAGGTGCAGGTCAATCACCTCAGCGCCGGCCGCATCCCGTCGGGGGCCTTGGTCGAGCGCAGTGTCGCCACGCCGCTGCAAATCAGTGACTTCATCCAGCTCGATTTGAATTCGATTGACTTCACCACCGCCCGCGCCGTGGCGCGTGCCATCAACAAGGCCAAGGGGGCCGGCGTGGCTCAGGCGGTGGACGGCCGAGTGGTGCGCGTGCGCGCCCCAATGGACGCCGACGAGCGCGTCAACTTCATGGCCGATATGGAAAACCTGACGCTGGAGCTGTCCGAACCGGCCGCCCGCATCATCATCAATGCGCGCACCGGCTCGGTGGTGATCAACCAGGCGGTGACCTTGGCGGCCTGCGCGGTGGCGCATGGCAGCTTGTCGGTGACGATCAGCTCAACGCCGGTGATCAGCCAGCCCAATGCCTTGTCCGGCGGCCAAACCGTGGTCAGCGAGAAGACCGACATCGCCATCAAACAAGAACCCGGCAACTTGATCCAACTGCCGGCCGGCGCCAAGTTGGCCGATGTGGTGAAGGCGCTCAATTCCTTGGGCGCCACACCGCAAGACCTGCTGGCCATCCTGCAAGCGATGAAGAGTTCGGGCGCTTTGAACGCCGAGCTGGAGGTAATTTGAAATGGCCGTGTCTCTCAACACCCTGAACTCGGGTGGCACCGATTTCCGCTCGATCGAATCCCTGCGCGGCTCGGCGGTGCGCGACCCCAAGTCCAGCATCCGCGAAACCGCCAAGCAGTTCGAGTCCCTCTTCATGCAAGAGGTGATGAAAAGCATGCGCGCCGCCACCATGTCCTCCGAGATGATGGAGAACTCGGCCACCAAGCTCGGCACCGAAATGCTGGACACCCAATTCGCCGGCAAGATGACCGGCCTGCCCGGCGGCTTGTCGGGCGCGATCGAGCGCCATTTGCAACGCCAGCTGGGCATCAGTGGGAAAGACGGTGAAAAGCCCGGCGACAAAACCCTGCAGCCCTTGCCGGCGATGGCCCAAAAAGGCATCGCGCCGCATGTGCAGAGCTTCATTCAAAAGCACGACGGTGCGGCCAAGGCAGCCGAGGCGCAAACCGGCATCCCGGCCAGCTTCATGCTGGCGCAAGCCGCGCATGAGTCGGGCTGGGGCAAACGAGAAATCACCGGCGCCGGCGGCACACCGTCCTTCAACGTCTTCGGCATCAAGGCCACGTCCAGCTGGACCGGCCGCGTGGCCGAGGTGCAGACCACCGAGTTCATTGACGGCAAGCCGCAAAAAGTCATGGCCAAGTTCCGTGCCTACGCCAGCTATGAAGAAGGCTTCAAGGACTACGCCAAGCTGATCGGCAGCAACGAGCGCTACAGCAAGGTGATGGCCCAAGCCCAGAGCGGCAGCGCCGAGGGCTTCGCCCGCGGCCTGCAAAAAGCCGGCTACGCCACCGACCCCGAGTACGCCGCCAAGCTGGCTCGCGTCATCAACACCACGGTGCGCGTACAGCGTGCCCTGGCCTGACGGGCTGAGGTAGGGAGCGCAGAGCATGGGATCTTTACTGTCGATTGGCATCCAGGCCATGATGGCCAACCAGGCCGCGATCCAGGCGGTCGGGCAAAACATTGCGAATGCCAATACAGCGGGCTATTCACGCCAGTCCGTCATCTTGACGACGCCAAACGGTCAGTTCACCGGCGGCGGCTTCTTCGGCCGCGGCGTCAACGTACAAACGGTGGAACGCGCTCACAACGAGTTTCTGACCAGCCGGGCCGTGAACTCCAAGGCGACGGCCCATATGGACTCCACCAGCATGGACAAAATGTCGCAGCTGGAAAAGGTCTTCCCGCCCGGGGAGACCGGCCTGGGCGCCGCCGCCGGGCAGTTTCTCAGTGCCATGGTCGATGTCACCAGCCGCCCTTCGGATCCGTCGGCACGGCAGGTCGTGATGGGCCGCGCCACCGAGTTGGCTTCGCGCTTCGCCAGTGCCGGCCAGCAACTGGGCGAAATGCAGGCCGGCGTCATCAGCGATATGCGCACCAACGTCGATGTGGTGAACCAGTTGGCGCAACAAATTGCGTTTGCCAATCGAGAAATTTCGGGGGCGGTCGGCACCGGCCACATGCCCAATGACTTGCTCGACAAACGCGACCGGCTGATCTCCAACTTGAGCGAGTATGTCCAGGTCTCCACCCTGACTGCCTCTGACGGTTCGGTCGGGGTCTTTATCGGCGGCGGCCAGAGTCTGGTGCTGGGCGCCAAGGCAGAGTCCTTGTCGGTCACTCCTGACTCCTACGACAACAAACGCGGTGCCTTGAGCATTGGCACGCCCGGCAACAGCCGCCAGTTGGATGAAAGTGTGCTGACCGGTGGATCATTGACCGCCTTGCTGAGATTTCAGAACAAGGATTTGCAAGATGCGCGCAATATGTTGGGGCAAATGTCTGCGGCCATCTCCTACCGGGTCAACAGCCAGCAAAAACTAGGCCTGGATCTGTCAGACCCGGCCGGGCAAGGTGCGGATCTGTTCGCTGTCGGTGCGCCGCGCGCCTTGCCGGCCAGCACCAATGGCAAGGCCGGCGGCAAGTTTCTGACCGACGCGGCAGTGACCATCAGCAATGCCAATCAGCTGCAGGCCAGTGCCTACAAACTGCAGGCCGATCCCAACGGGGGTGCCGGCAAGTACTTGCTGACCCGCTTGAGCGACAACCTCGCACGAAGCGTGGCCGAAGGGGAAACCGTTGACGGCTTTGAATTCAAGTTCAACGGGGCTCCGCTGGGCGCCAGTGATACCTTCGTGCTGGAGCCGGTGGGACAAGCAGCCCTCGAAATGCGCCGCGTGCTGGATCAAACCTCGGGCATTGCGGCCGCTTCGCCGCTCAGCGCCACCACCCATATTGACAACACGGGAACCATCACCGTCAACTCGTTGTACGCCGTCAACGACCAGCTGAAGGTGGTCTCGGACGGCTCCAAGGTGGAAGTGACGGGGGCGCCGATGACAATCAGCTTTGGCGCGCCCAGCAAGGTCATGCAGCCCGACGGCACATTGAAGGAGGACGGCTCCGTACCCTATGCGCTGACGCTGGCCGATGGCTCGGTGCTGAACGGCACCTGGTCGGCCGGGCAACGCATCGGCAACCAGCCCAACGCAACGCCAGCCATTGACCTCGGTTTTGAATTGACCCTGAACGGCGTGCCGCGCGAAAACGACATGGTTTCGATCGAAGTCACCAAGTACACGGCGACCAACAACGGCAACGCCAAGGCCTTCCTCAATATCCAGACCGAGAAGTTCATCGGGCAGCGCCTGCAACCCGACGGCAGCTTGGCGGTGGGATCGACGGTCAATGAGGCCTATGCGTCCTCGATGAGCGAGATTGGTTCGCGTGTGCAGGGTGCCACTTATTTGTCCGGCGTCTCGGTCAGCGTGGCGGCCGATGCCGAAGCCAGTCGGGCCGGCCAGGCCGGCGTCAATATCGACGAAGAAGCGTCGCGCCTGATGCAGTACCAACAGGGCTATCAAGCGGCCGCCAAGGTGCTGCAGGCGGCCCAGTCCATTTTTGATGAGCTGATGCGAATCGCAGCCCGCTGAATCAGGTCATTCAAGGAGTTATTGATCATGCGCTTGTCCACCGCCAATATTTTTGATGCCAGCATCGCCACCTTGCAACGTCGGCAGCAAGACATGCAGAACGCGCAGACTCAGCTGACCTCGGGCAAGAAGATTGCCAACGCCAGCGACGATCCCACCGGCGCGGCACGCGCCGAGCGAGCAATGGCGACCATCAGCCGGGTGGATGCCAATCAACGTGCGCTGGAAGCCAGCCGCAACAGCACCACGCTGGGCGAGGCTGCTTTGGGCGACGCCAATGAGTTGCTTCAACAAATACGCGAAACCATGGTGTCCGCCGGCAACGCCAGTTACAGCGCGTCCGAACGGGCAGGCCTGGGCAACAAGATCGCTGGCTTGCGGGATCAGTTGCTGGCGATTGCCAATCGCGGCGACGGTGCCGGCGGCTTTCTGTTCTCTGGGCAAGGCTCCAGCGACCCACCGTTTCTTGACCAAGCCGGCGGCGTGCGCTTCAACGGCGTTTCAGGCAGCATCCAAACCGGCAATATCGACAGCTTTCCGTTGACCGTTGACGGGCGCATGGCCTTTGAGCAAGCGCGCAGCGGCAATGGCACCTTTATCACCCAGGCGCTGGACAACCGATTCAGCCCGGACGTCAGTGGCAAGCCCATCCCGAACACCGGGTGGATCGACGCGGGTCGCGTCACCGATCCGGCGCTGCTCACCGGCCACGGCTACCAGATCAACATCACCGGCAGCCCTGGCACCAGCTACGACATTTTGGATACACAGACCGGCGCGTCGGTTCAATCCGGTGCTTACGTCGCCGGCAAGGCGATCACCTTTGAAGGTATGGCGGTCACGATATCGGGGCCGGGAGCCGATGGCGACCAGTACGACATCGCACCTTCGACCAATTCGCTCAAGCTCTTTGATGTGCTCGACCAAACCGTGCTTCAACTCAAAAGCACGGACCGAAAAGGCCCCGAAATCACCCAGTCGAATTCCAGCCGGGTGCGTGACATTGATGCGGTGATGGTCAATCTGCAAAATGTCCGCAGCCAGCTGGGTGAGCGGCTGAATAATCTGGACGGCACCGAAGGCCGCATGGCCGCCTTGAAGCAGTACAACCAAGCCGAACGCTCGGCCGCCGAGGACCTGGACATGGTGCAGGGAATTTCCGATTTTCAAAACCAGCAAACCGGTTACGACACCGCTTTGAAGACCTACGCGATGGTGCAGCGCATGTCGCTGTTCCAGTACATCAACACCTGACCTGACTCCATGAACCATCAAATTCTGGGCGCTGTTGCGCTGGGCTATACCCCCTTGATCGACCGCCAGCGCATGGTCACGGCCACGCGTCTGACGGTGATGCCGCTGCGCCCCGACGCCAAGCTGGATGCCACCGAATTGCTGGCCGCCGTGGCCGAAGTGTGGCCCGCCGGCGGGGCTCAGGTGATCCTCAATGTCTTGAGCGAGGACCTGCTGGAGAGCTTGCTGCGCACCGAGCCCTCGGCCAACTTGATGATTGAAGTGCCGGCCTTTATGGCGACCGACAGCGCCCATTCCGAGCTGCTGCTGGCGCTCAAAAAACGTGCCACGCCTTTGCTGCTGAAGGGCCTGCCCAGCCAGGCCTTGCCGGCCGAAATCAAGCCCTGCTTCAAGTATGTGGTGCTGGACCTGGACGACGAGAGCCGCGCCAGCACCGCCAACCACACCGACCCCGGCCTGCCCAAGCTGCAGTCCGGCCTGCGCAGCGCGGCTGCCATCGACGCCAGCTTTGCGCGCGGCGTCAGCGGCGTGATTGGCTGGCCCATGCAAGGCGCTTTTGAAGCAGCAGCGGCGGCTCCGGCGAAGGCAGAAAATCAGGCCGATTTGCAGGTCATCGTCGAGTTGATGTCACGCATCGACCAGGGCGAAGACGTCGAGCGCCTGGAGCAAACCCTCAAGCGCGACCCCAGCCTGGCTTTCAAACTGCTGCGCTATCTGAATTCGGCCGCGTTTGGCTTGCCGGTCGAGGTGGCCTCGTTCCGCCACGCCATCATGTTGTTGGGTTATGCCCGCATGAAGCGCTGGCTGGCCCTGCTGCTGACGACGGCGAGCAAAGACCACGCGATGCGCCCCATCATGTTCGCAGCGCTGCGCCGCGGCCTGCTGATGGAAGAGCTGGCCCGCGACAGCGGCGACGCGGAGTTGCGCGACGAGATGTTCATCTGCGGCCTGTTCTCCTTGCTGGACCATATGCTGAAACAACCGTTCAGCAAGCTCTTGCAGTCGATACCGATGCCGGAACGGGTGCGCCAAGCCTTGGTCGACGAGGCGGGTCCCTTGCAGCCCTATTTGGAGTTGGTGCGGGCGGTTGAAGACGCTTCGCTGTACGACTTTCGCAGTGCGACCGAGCAGCTGATGTTGGGTGCGGAGGAAGTCAATATGTGTGTACTGCGCGCCTTGAGCAAGGCCGCGCAATTGGAGTGAGTACGCCCAGCCTCGGCTGGCCCGTAAACTCAAGCCCAATGTCAGAACAGCTCTCCCTCCTGCCCCAAGACTCGGCCGCCCTGCGCGGCCTGTTCGCTTTGATCAGCGACCCACTGATGTTGCTCGGGGAGTCACTGGAGCTCTTGGAGGCGAATCCAAGCGCCTTGGCGCTGCTGGAACAGGCGCCACAGCCCAGCATAGCCAAGGGCCTGCATGGCCTGCAAACCAGTCATGGCGGGCGTTTGGGTGACTGGCTGCGGCTGGCCAGCCGGGCCATCAGCGAAGGCCGGCGCGGCCCGCCCGCGCCCAGCATCAAGCTCGGCGGCGGCCAGCGTGCCGGGCTCAGCTTGCTCGCCCTGACCCCCAAGGACGGCGGCGATCTCGCTCGCTGGCTGCTGCATGCACGCCCCGACGACAAGCTCCGCAACAAGGCGCCGGCCGCGGAGTCGTCAGCCGAGGCGCTGCAGCAAGAATGCAGCTTGGAAGTGAGCGCGCGCGAGCATGCCGAGCTGACGCAGTGGTTCAAGCTCTGCCCGCTGCCGATGGTCTTGTTTGACACCCAAGGCTTGCTGCTGAAGAACAACGCGGCCTTTGCGGCCCTGTGCCTGCAGTTGCCGAGCACCTTGCATGAAGCCGACCCGGCCATTCAGCAACTGCTGGGCTGGCACAGCGGCGCCTTGACCGAGGCCTTGCTGGCGCTGACCGAGCCCGAGGCCTCGCTGCTGACACAGGCCAGCCTGCTGGGGCCGAATGGGCGCACGCTCTGGTTGCTCGGCCGCCTGCAAGCCTTCAGCGGCATGCAAAGTGGTGGTCAAAGCAGTGGCCTGCCGCGGCGCTTTCTGGCCTTGCTGGAGGATCGCACCTTTGAGCAAGAGCGCGACCTGGCCCATCAGCAACTGGATGCATTGATGGACACGGCCGGCGTCGGCCTGGCCACCTTCCAACAAGACGCCGGCTGGCTGCGCCCGCGCGCGCCCCGCAGCACCGTCGGCGCAAGCAGTCCGGGCGGCGCCGCCCGCAATCCGCTGGCCAGCCTGCAAGGCGTCGGCCGCGACATCGTCGAGCCGGCCTCCTTGCCCGAGTTCGAGCGCCTGCAAAAGGCGCTCAAGAAAGGCGACCGGATCGAGGTCAGGTATGCGGTCCGCCACCCCGAACTGGGCCGGCGCTGGCTGCTGACCCGGGTTGAGCCGGGTCAGCTGAAATCGGGCCAGCGCACCACTTCGGTGGTCACGCTTGACGTGACGGCGCAAGCGCAGGCCGAGGACCGCAGCGAGCAATTGCTGCACGAGCTGACCACCATCATGGACAGCGCCAGCTTAGGCCTGGCCTATTTGCGCGGCGACCAGTTGCTGCGTTGCAACCGCGGCTTCGAACATATGCTGGGCTTGAGCCAGCCGCAGGCGGCCGGTGCGTCGGTCGGCAGCTTGTTTGCGGCCTTGCCCGAGCTAGGAAGCCAGATACTGGCCGCGCTGCCTAACTTGGCAGTTCAGCAGACCTTTGAGGCGGAATTTTTGCAGGTCGGCAGCGAGGAAAAGCAACCCCGCTGGCTGTCCTTGAGCCTACGCCGAGTCACCCCGCCGGGCGCCAGCGAAGCACCGAACGCGAGCAAGGAAAGCATCGCCGTCATCAGCGACATCAGCCGCCTGAAGGCGCAGCAGGCCGAACTGGAGGCCTTGGTGCAGGACCGTGAAATGATGTTCAGCCTCTCCGATGTGGGCATTGCGATCTTGCGCAATGGCCGCGTCACCCGCGCCAACGAGGCGCTGGCCCACTTGACCGGCTACCGCATTCACGAGCTGAGCGGCTTGGACCCTCAAGCGTTGTTTGACAACTCGATGGACTTTGACAATCAAAGCGAGTCGGTAGCCAGCGCCTTGCGCACGCACGGGCTGTGGCGCGGCGAGCGGCGCGTGCGCCGCCAAGACGGCAGCTTCCTGTGGGTACAGGTCAGCAAACGCGTGATGCGCCCGGGCGCACCCGACGAAGGGCTGATCGCCACCTATGTCAATGTCGATGACCGCTGGCGTGCCCAGCAATCATTGATGCTGCAGACCGAACGTGAGCGCGCGGTGCTGGACTCGGTGCTGGTGGGCATCGTGACGGTCGGGCGCGGCGGCATCGAATGGATGAACCGCTCGGCGCGGCGCATGTTCGGCGGCGATCTGAGCGAGTTCGCCGGTCAGCCGATGAGCATCGTCGCCACGCCCGCCTCCGATCACCCCTTCAGGCAAAGCCAATATCTGGACGAGTTGACCGAGGGCCAGACCGAAGCGTTTGAGTGTCGACTGAAGGCCCGCGACGGGCGCGAGTTCTGGGTCGTCGGCAATGCCGTCGTGACCGGCGTGCGCGAAACCGGCCGGCAGCTGACCTACGCCTTGCTGGACATCGACCGGCGCCGCCAAGCCGAGGCGCAAACCCAGCAAGCGCAGGCCAGCTTGAGCCGCATCATCGAAGCAGCACCCTTGGCCATCAGTTTGCATGACGCCAAGACGCTGCGAGTCGAGCAGATCAACCAAGCGGCGGCTGCACTGGCCGGGCGCACCGAGGCGGAGCTGATGGGCGCCACCCCGGAAGATTTGTTCGGCCAAGAGCAGGGTGAGCTGATTCGCCGCGATATGTTGGCCGCGCTGCACGCGAGTGCGGTGACGCAGCACGAATACAGGCTGGGCAGTGGCGAAAAAATGCGCGTCTGGGATGCGCGCTTCTTGCACTTGGCCGGCACCAGCGAGGGGTCGGAATCGTCCGAAGTGGGCGCGCCCGAGCAGCTCTTGCTGGTCGCCAGCGACGTCACCGAACAGCGCGCCGCCGAAGAAGCGCGGCTGCAAGCCGCCATCTCGCAGCGCGAATTGCTGGTGCGCGAGGTGCATCACCGGATCAAGAATAATTTGCAGGGCGTGGCCGGCCTGCTGCAACAGATCGCCGCGCGCCGGCCGGAAGTGGCCGCGGTCATCAACGAGGCGGTCGGCCAGGTGCATGCGATCGCACAGGTCTACGGCCTGCAAGTGGGCGGCTCCGGGCCACTGCGCATCCGCAGAGTGATGGACGCCATCATTGGCTCGGTACAAAGGATGACCGGGCGCACGGTCGCCACGCATATCGAGGGCGTGACGGCAGACCGGGTCAATCAATGGGCGTTGCCCGAGGCGGAATCGATCCCGGTGGCATTGACTTTGAACGAGTTGCTGAGCAATGCAATCAAGCACAGCCAAGACGGCGTGGTGTCCTGCAGCTTGATTTGCGCGGCCGATAGTGTCGCGGTGGAGATCATCAATCCGGGCCAGCTGCCGCCCGACTTCAACCTGAGCCAGGTGCCCGGCGGGGTGTCGGGCCTCGGCTTGGTGCGCGCCTTGCTGCCGCGCCGCAGCGCCATCCTGACCTTGGAGCAGCGCGACGCTTTTGTCGTCTGCCGTGTCGAGTTGCTGGCACCCAGTGTCAGCCTTTTGAGTGAGCCCTGAGCTTGCAAAATTTGCGCACGTCTGGGCTTGCAAGGGTTTGGGTGACAATGCTGCCAACGAGGTGGGCGCACAGCCTGCCAAGACGCAGCACAGCGGGGGCACTCCAACGGTGAGCAAGGACAAAGGCAAGATTCTCGTCGTCGACGACGACCGGCTGGTGCTGGCGACGTTGACCTATGGTTTGGCACAAGCCGGTTTCGAGGTCATCGACGCCGACAACGGCGACGACGCTATTTTGCTGGCGCGCGAACACCGGCCCGAGTTGGCCCTGCTGGACATCCGCATGGAAGGCTTGAGCGGCTTTGATGTCGCCGCCTACTTGCGCGAGTACCTACACATCCCCTTTATGTTTTTGTCCGCCTTTGCCGACGAAGCAACCGTCGCCAAGGTCAAAGAACTGGGTGCGGTGGCTTATCTGGTCAAGCCCTTGGACATTCACCAGATCGTGCCAGCGGTGGAGGCCGCTTTTGCCAACCGCAAGCAAACTCAGGTCGCCGCGCCGGTGCTGCCGGAGCCGGCCAAAACGGTGCTGGACGAGTTGGCACCGGTCGCCGTGGGGGTGCTGATGCACCGCTATTCGCTGTCCCGCGAAGATGCGCTGGCGCGGCTGCAAAAGCTCGCCGCGGCCGAGGGTCGGGAGCTGGAATTGCAGGCCAGGATGCTGGTGGAAGCGGTTGAGATGCTGGCTCTGGCGCCCAAGCTTTGAGGACGGGGCCTCTCAGCCGGCCAACGTAAAGTAAAACTGCGCGCCCTCGCCGACCACGGCCTCGGCCCAAATTTCACCGCCATGCCGGCGCACGATGCGCCGCACCGAGGCCAACCCAACGCCGGTGCCTTGGAACTCGCTGGCGCTGTGCAGGCGCTGGAAAACGCCGAACAGGCGGTCGGCAAAACGCATATCAAACCCGGCACCGTTGTCGCTGACGCGGTAAATCCATTGACCGCCCTCTTGCTGGGCTTCGAAACGAATCAACGGCTGCATGCATTTGCTGCTGTACTTCCAAGCATTGCCGAGCAGGTTCTCCAGCACCATGCGCAAGAGCGTGGGGTCGCCCTGCACCAGCATATGGGCTTGGATATGCACATTGACATTGCGCTCGGGCGCGGCGCGCGCCAACTCCTCCACCACAAAACCGGCCAACTGCGACAAATTGACCGGCTGGCGTGCCAAGGGCTGGGCCGACAACTGCGCCAGCGACAGCAGTGAGTCAATCATGCTGTTCATGCGCGCCGCCGCCCCCATCACTCGGTCCAGGTGATCGTTGCCGATGCGGTCCAGCAAGCGCCCGTAGTCTTCCTTCAAGATCCGGGTGAAGCCCTCGACCACTCGCAAAGGCGCGCGCAAATCATGCGAGACGGTGTAGCTGAAGGACTCATGCTCGTACGCCATTTGCTGCGTCTGCGGCAAAGTCGCCGCGACCTCGGCGCGCCGCACCCCGCCGCTCAGTGGGGGTTGCGGCCACAAGGTCATCAGCTGAAACCTGCTGCAATCATGCGCGAAGCTGCGCGCGTTTTGGGCCGCCAAGGCCGCCGCCACCGGTTCCGGCAACCGGCCCCGGCAGTCGGCCCAACTGCCGCCCAGCGACGCTTCGGCGCAGCTCAAGGCACTGGCTTGACTGTTCAGTGCCAAGATCCTTGCGTCATCATTGACTTCGTCACCGGCCAAAATCCAGGCCGGCCCTGGCAACGCCTCAAGCCAGCGCCAGTCGGCAGCCACCGGCGCCGGCGCGCAAGCGCCAGCAAGCGCTTCCGCGGTGCCGTGATACCCACTGAAACAACCCTGCTCGTCCGCGCAGGCAATGCCGCGCAAACGCCAGCGAGCGCTGCCCCCATCACGCGGTGCGACCAGCACATCAAAGTTGGCGGCGCCGCTGTCCAGTTGGCGGCGCAGCGCCTCGCCGCCACCGTCCAGCATCTCAAATCGTTCCCACAGCAGTTGCGACGCGGCCGCACCCACCCAGTGCGAGGCCAGCAATGCCTGCGGCGACTGCCAGCGCACCAAGCGATGGTTGACGTCACTCGCCCACTGGGAATGCGGCTGCAATTGGGCCAGCATCTGCGCCTGCAGGCGCGACTCACGCAGCGCGCCAAAAAGCTGTTGGCGCGTCAGGCGCACGCCGACATGCCAAGCCAGCGCGGCGGCCACCAACAAGACCAAGGCCGCGCAAAGCCCCGCCAGCAGCAGCGCCAACCCGCCGCCGTCGGCGCTTCGCTGCAACAGCAGCAACAAGGCCAGCAGGCACAAAATCCCCGCCAGCAAACTCAGCCCCAGCAAAAGCGCGACGCCCCGGCCGGGCAGGCTGCGGTGACCATTGCGTGCATCGCTGAGACTATTCATAGCCAGCCATTGTAGGGACGCGCGCCGGCCCCTTTTTGGCGCCCTGCCGATGGCGTCAACAATCCCCTCAACCACCGGCGCTCAAGTTCAAGCGGGTGCGGCCGATACCCGAACCAGGACTGAGAGGCTGAGAACTAATGCAACAAGCCCCAAGCCAAAGGCCATTCGCCGCCTGCGCCAAACAACGACAATGCCGCGGAGATAAGCAGTTTTGACGCACCAGCCATTGCCCCCGCCCAGATGGAAGCCCATGCCGTCCACACCGACACCTGACCCCCTCCCGCCACTGGCCCAATGCCTCGACGCGCAAGCGCTGGCACGCCTGCAAGAACTCGACCCAAATGGTGCCAACAAGCTGCTGGAGCGAGTCATCGCGGCCTATGTGAAGTCGCTGGAGCGGCTGCTGCCCGAGCTTGCGAATGCGCGCGGCGCCAACCTGGATCTGAACTTGGTGCGCCATGTCACCCACACCTTGAAGTCATCGTCGGCCAGCCTGGGCGCGCTTGCTTTAGCCGAGCGCTGCGCCGAGATAGAAACAATGGCTCGCAGTGGGCAAACTGACGGTCTGGAGCCCCTGCTAGACGGTATGCTGGCGCAAGTGATCCAAGTCAGGCAAGCTTTGCTGAGCATGCTCCCCCATATTCCATGAACGCCGCCCCGCCTCAACTAGAAGACGATTTGCCAGAGCAGCCAAAAGTGCTCCTTGTCGATGACGACGAGGTTAATCTGCTACTGACCGCGGCTGCCTTGCGCGGCCGCGGCTTTGAGATCACCGAAGCGCGCAGCGGCAAGGACGCGCTGAACCTGATGGCGGCCATGTCGCCCGACATGATCGTGCTGGACGCGATGATGCCCGAGCTCGATGGCTTCGAAACCTGCAAGCTGCTGCGCGAAAAGCCCGGTTTCGAATCAACCCCCGTGCTGATGCTGACCGGGCTCGACGACGACGCCTCGATCAACCATGCCTACCAGGTCGGCGCCACCGATTTTTTCGTCAAATCGACGCAGTGGAGCTTGCTGGCCGGACGGCTGCGCTATCTGCTGCGCTCCTCGCGCACCCGCATTGAGTTGGAGCGCAGCAAGGCTAAGCTTGCGCGTGCGCAGGACTTGGCCCGGATGGGCAGTTTCGAATGGCATGCCGGTGGCGGCTTCACGCTCGCCGCCGAAGCCTTGCGCGTGTTCAGCCGCGGCCCCCACGAAGGCCTGGACTTCATCGGCGTGATGCGCATGGTGCCGCATGAGGAACGCGCCCTGTTCCTGCGCCTGCTGCGTGACGTGATGGCCCACAACTCGGTGCTGGTGACCGACCTGACCGTCACTTTGCTGGACGGCCGCCAGCGGGTGGTTCATATCGAGGCCGAGCCTGAATTCAACGAGCTCGGCAATGCCAATGGCTATACCGGGGTGATGCAAGACGTCACCGACCGGCGGCAAGCCGAAGACAGAATTCGCCAGCTCGCGCATTTTGATGCTTTGACCGGCCTGCCCAATCGGCGCCAGCTGATCTGGCGGGTTGAACGGGCGATCGAGCAAGCACGGCGCGGCGGCCACGAGGTGGGCTTGCTGCTGATCGACCTCGATCGTTTCAAGATCATCAACGACACCCTCGGACATGCCGCCGGCGATGAGTTGCTGGTGGAAGTGGGGCGGCGTCTGCGCGCTTGCGTCAGGCACTCCGACCAAGTGATGGAGGGCATGCTGGAGACCATAGGCGGACGCTCGCACCGCACGCTGGAGGCGGTCGGTCGGCTCGGCGGCGATGAGTTTGTGGCGCTGCTGCCCGAGGTGGCCGATGAAAGCGATGCCGAACGCGTCGCCGATCGGGTGCTGGAGGCCTTGCGGGAGCCGATTTTTCTGTCCGGCCAGGAATGCTTTGTGACCGCCAGCATCGGCATCGCGCTCTATCCGCGCGACGGCCAGACCATGGCCGACCTGCTGCGCAATTCCGACGTCGCCATGTATGCGGTGAAGTCGCAAGGGCGCAATGCTTCGGCGCTCTACACCCCGCAGCTGGCCGGGCGCGGGCGCGCGAAGCTGGAGCTAGAGAGCGCGCTACACAAGGCGCTGGAGCGCGGCGAAATCGTCCTGCATTACCAGCCCAAGGTCGATGTGCGCGGCGCTCGCATGGTGGGCGCCGAGGCGCTGATGCGTTGGAAGCGCGATGGCAAGCTGATTCCGCCGGGCGACTTCATTCCGCTGGCCGAAGAAACCGGCTTGATCGTGCCGCTGTCCGAATGGGCGCTCAAAGAGGCCGCCAGGCAGGCCAAGGTCTGGCAGCTGAACTTCGGCTTCTCCGACTCGATCGCCGTCAACCTGCCCAGCCGCATGTTCGAGCGCTCCGACCTGGTCGAGCATATTCATCAATGCGTCAGCGCTTACGGCGTGCCGCACCGGGCGATCCAGCTGGAGATCACCGAGAACAGCTTGATGAAGGATTTGCAAAATGTCATCCCCGCGCTGCATCGTTTGAACGAGGTCGGTGTGGAGATTTCGATTGACGACTTCGGCACCGGCTATTCCTCGCTGGCCTATCTGACCACGCTGCCGATCTCCGAAGTCAAGATCGACCGTAGCTTTGTGCGCGATCTCGGCATCACGCCGCAAAGCTCGGCCGTCGTCACCGCCATCATCGCCTTGGCCCGCGCGATGGGCCTGCGCGTGATTGCCGAGGGCGTCGAGACCATGCGGCAGATGGACGTCTTGCACCGCCTGGGTTGCAGCCTGATGCAGGGTTTTTTGTTCAGCAAGCCGCTGCCACCTGAAGAGGTCGAGCTGTGGTTGGCGCAGACCGTGCTGCCGCGCAAGGCACCCTGGATCGCTCGGGCCAATGCCGACATCGGCGCCGGCCTGGAGTTCAACCCGTCCGACGCCCACCGCCCGACCGGCGGTATTCGATAAGCATTCGATAGGAGTTAGCGATGGATGAGCGTCGACCCGCCTCGGCTCGCGTGCCCGCTGCGCAGACCGCCAAAGCCGCGCTGGTTCGGTTGGGCCAGGCGCAGCTGGAGCCCACCCCCGAAAACTACGCCCGCGCCTATGCGGTCGAGTCCGGCACCGAGGCCGCCCCTGCCGCCCTGCCCGAAGCCACTCAGACCCTGCTGACCAAGCTCTTGGCCTTGGGCGTCAGCAACAGCCAGACCCGGCTGGATTTGCAGGTTTGCATCCGCGAAGCGCGCTGGGCGGATGCGATCCGGCAGGTTGAAAGTTTGCAGCAGACCGAGGGGCCGGCCGCGCAAGCGGAAGCGACGGCGCAGGTGATCGAACGCCTGGTACGCGGGCTGGAACGCGGTGGCCGCCAGTGGACCATGGCCAAGAAGAAAGATGGCCTGCAGCGTGTGCTGGAGGGCAACCGCAGCGACACACAGCGCCTGCTCAAGCGCATGCGGGCTTTGGTCAGCAGCTGGGATTCCGACACCAGCGACGCCAGCGTCGACACCAATGATGACGACGGTGGCTCGCCCACTCAGTTCTTTTTGGCCGATGACTTTGCGCCCAGCCAGCTGGATCAGGCCGGAGCGCCGGGCCCGGCCGCGGCGGCAACGCCGCCGCAACAAGCTGTCATGGCCGCGCCGAACTCTTGGCTGCCGCTCGGGGCATCGTTGCATGACACGGTGCAGCATGCGCTGAAGAGCCCGGAAGGCTATGCCGACGCTTTGATGGCTGAGCTAGCCGCCGCTCACCGCGACCTGCGGCGCAGCGGCGCCACGCCCGCGGCTGCCGAGCAGATCGAAGCGCTGTGCCAGCGCGCCCGCCACATGCTGGACCACCGCCAACATATGTTCGGTGAACTCGGCCAGCTCTGCCGCGAACTCAGCGCCAGCCTGGTCGATCTGGCCGAGGATGACTCCTGGGCGCGCGGCCAATGCGAGGCGATGAATGACACGCTGGAGCAAGGCCTGAGCGGCCGCGGCGTGCGCTCGGTAACCGAAATGTTGGGCGCCACCCGCGAGCGCCAGCGCGCGCTGCGCGACGAACGCAGCCGGGCGCGCGATTCGCTGAAGTCACTGATCCATCAAATGCTGGCCGAGCTGGGTGAACTGGGCCAACACACCGATCGATTCCAAAACAGCATCGGCCGCTATGCCGAAGTGATAGAGAAAGCCGACTCACTGGAAAGCCTGGCCGGCGTGGTGCGCGAGATGGTGGAAGAAAGCCGCAGCGTGCAGTCGCTGGTTCGCCAGACTCAAGACCGATTGCGTCTGGAGCATGAGCGGGCCAGCAGCATGGGGCAGAGGGTCGAGGAGTTGGAGGGTGAGCTGCGCCGCATGTCCAGCGAGGTGCAGACCGATCAGCTGACGCAGATCGCCAACCGGCGCGGTCTGCTGGCGGCGTTTGCGACCGAACAGGCCAAGCTGGAACGCGGCGTTGGCGACGAGGCCGGCGCTGGCAATGAGAATGCCAAGATTGCGCTGGCCCTGCTGGATATCGACAACTTCAAACGCTTGAACGACACGCTGGGCCATGGTGCCGGCGACATTGCTTTGAAGTCATTGGCGGAGCGCGTCGCCAGGGAATTGCGTCCCGGTGATCTGGTCGCCCGCTACGGCGGCGAAGAGTTTGTGCTGATGCTGCCGGCGACGCCGCTGGACGAAGCGCAGGCGGTGCTGCAGCGCCTACAGCGGGCCTTGTCGGCCAGCCTGTTCATGCACGAAGGCAAGGACGTCTTCGTCACCTTCTCGGCCGGTGTCACCCATTACCGGCTGGGTGAAACATTAGAAGCCGCGCTAGACCGGGCCGATCTGGCTTTGTACGAGGCCAAGCACACGGGGAAAAACCGGGCTTGTGTGGCGCCTTGAGTAACGCCCAGACCGAGCGGCTGCACTAGAAATTGAAGGCCAGCCGCAACCCACCCCAGTGCTTGCCGTTGACGACGATGGGCGCCGCCACTTCCTTCAGCAACACAAAGCGCCCGCCACCCATGTCGCGCCGATAGGTTTGCAACAGAAACGGCCGCTGGTTGCGCGCCGAGGCGAGGCCGGTGCGGTCGTTGAAGATGCGCCGGTAGCGGCTGTTGGCGGTGTTCCAGACCACATCGCCACTGCGTTGCGGTTGGCAGTATTTCTTGTTGTGGGCCGCCACATAACCGTTGCGGTCCACGGCAATGCAATAGACCACCTTGTCACTGAAGCTGAGCAGCTTTTCCTGCACCGCCGGGAAATGCCGGTCGGCCAAGTCGACAAAGCCGGTCAAATGCTGGGCCGGATTGGTGCCGGCAAGCGGCCGGTAGTTGTCGTCAAACAGTTGCGCCGGCTTGATCGCCCCACTCTTCAAGGCCTGCTCCAACAGCGCCGAAATCTCAAGTGCGGCGGCCTGCGCGGCACGGATAAACGGCGCGTCATCGACCTCGACACCCGAGCCGGCGATCTGCTCGATCAACTGCTCGGACATTTTCAGGAAGCGGTCGCTGCAAGCAAAGGCCGCATCCAGGCTGATCATCGCCTGCTGGACCTCCTGCTCCAGCTCGGCCGCGCGCCCGGACAGTGAGTCAATCGTCAGCGCGCTTTGGCTGGCCGAGTCGGCGATCCGACCCACATCGGCCTGCACATCGGCGAAGGCTTGGTGGATCAGACTTTTCTTGGCCTGCGTTGGATCATTGCGCAATTCGCGGCTGAAGATCTCGATGCGGGCATCCAAATTCGCCACCGTGCCCATGATGGACTTGGACGAGTTCTCGACTTGGCCGGCCAAGGCCTTGACGGCATCTGCCACCACGCCAAAGCCTTTGCCCGCCTCACCGGCGCGGCCCGCCTCCACCGAGGCGTTGAAGGCAACCAAGCGGGTTTGCAGGGCGATCTTGGTAATTTCTGAGGCGGCATCCGACACCTGCCTGAGCGTCTGCACAATGCCACCGACCTCGTTGCCGACCCCCTCCAAGGCATGGGCCGCCCGGCTGACCGCGCTGCGCGACTGTTCGGTCGAATGGCTGATGGCTTTCTGTGCGCTGCGCACCTGCGCCAAGTCACCTGACAGCGCACCCATCGCCTCGCATTGGGCGACCACGATTTTTTGGGTGTCTTCCAGCACGCCGCGCACTTCAGCGGCATCTTTGCCGACACTGGAGACCGAACGGGCGACCTTGCGGATCAGCGCCATCAAGGTCTCGGCCTCAGGCTTGGCCGAGGCATTCAAAGCACCTGGCGTCGCGTGCTCAAGTCGATCGGCAGGTTCGGATCGGCGCTTCCACCATATCAATGACATTGATTCTCCCGGTCCCTGAACTTCATAAGCCGCTGAATTTATCAGTTACCAGTCGCGCAGCTTGACGCGTAAACGAGCGATCGCCTGGCTATGCAATTGGCAAACGCGGGACTCGGTGACCTTCAGCACCACCGCGATTTCCTTCAAATTCATATCGTGCTCGTAGTACATGCTCATCATGAACTGCTCGCGTTCCGGCAGGTTCTTGATCGCGGCCACCAGCGCTTCGCGCATGCGGTGGTCTTGCAGCTTGAGTAAGGGGTTATTGCTGTTGTCGGCGACATGGCGGTCGAGGAAGTCCTCGTCACCTTCGTCGCCGCTCATGTCTTCCAGGTAGATCAGCTGGGTGCCGCGCACCTTGCCCAGCAGCTCCTGGTAGTCGACCAGGGACAAGCCCATCTCGCGCGCGATTTCGCCTTCGCTGGGGGCGCGGCCGAAGCGCTGTTCCAGCTTGTGCACCGCGGTCTCGATCGCGCGCTGCTGGCGCCGGTCACCGCGGCTCATCCAGTCGCTGCCGCGCAGCTCGTCGAGCATGGCGCCGCGGATGCGCTGGGTGGCGAAGGTCTCGAACTGCACGCCCTGC
>NZ_JANNMI010000163.1:0-2333 GCF_031397715.1 Roseateles sp. | reverse complement strand
GCAGGGCTGTCGTCTTGTGGGTGTTCCCGAGGCCGGCAGTGAACTTCGAAAGGGCTGATATGTACGCGGTCATAAAAACCGGTGGTAAGCAATACAAGGTTGTTGCCGGCGAAAAGATCAAAATAGAACAGATTGCTGCGGATGTTGGCCAAGAGATTGTGATCGACCAAGTTCTCGCCGTTGGTAGCGGCGCGGATCTAAAGGTTGGCACTCCCTTGGTTGCTGGCGCAAGCGTCAATGCCACTGTTGTGGCTCACGGTAAGCACGACAAAGTACGCATCTTCAAGATGCGTCGTCGTAAGCACTACAAAAAGAGTCAAGGCCATCGCCAGACGTACACCGAGCTGTTGATCAGCACGGTGAACGGCTGATCGAGCGCTGACTTTTTAGCCAACAGTTCAAGGAGATAATCCATGGCACAGAAAAAGGGCGGCGGTTCAACACGAAACGGCCGCGACTCCAAACCTAAGATGCTCGGTGTGAAGGCCTATGGCGGCCAGACCATCTCGGCAGGTTCCATCATCGTGCGTCAGCGCGGCACCAAGTTCCATCCCGGCACCAATGTCGGTATCGGCAAGGACCACACGTTGTTCGCCTTGATCGACGGCCAAGTGTCGTTCGCGATCAAGGGTGAGAAGAGCCGTCAGACGGTTTTTGTCACCGCTGTCTAAATCAGACAGCCGATGAGCACCGCAAGCGGAGGGCAGCAGCCGACCGCTTGCAGCAGGTGACGCAAAAGCCCCGCCTAGCCGGGGCTTTTGCTTTTTGAGGCTGCAGCAGGGCCCGTGTCAGTCCACTCGGATGGCCGCCGCTTTGCTTTAACATCAGCCTCAAAGGGCGCAAAAGCATTATGAAGTTCATAGACGAAGCCACCATCGACATCGTGGCCGGCAATGGTGGTGCCGGCTGTGCAAGCTTTCGGCGCGAAAAGTTCATCCCGTTTGGCGGGCCGGACGGCGGCGATGGCGGCAGGGGTGGCAGCGTCTTTGCCGTGGCCGACAGCAATCTCAATACGCTGATTGATTACCGCTATGCGCGCCGCCACGAGGCCCGGAACGGCGAGGCCGGACGGGGCTCCGACCAATACGGCGCGGCGTCCGATGACATCATTCTGCGCATGCCGGTCGGCACCATCGTCAAGGATTTGGAGACCGATACCGTGATCGCCGAGCTGATCGAGCCGGGCGAGAAGATTTTGCTGGTCAAGGGCGGTGACGGCGGTTTCGGCAATTTGCATTTCAAGACCAGCACCAACCGCGCCCCGCGTCAAAAGACGGCAGGCTGGCCCGGCGAGGCCAAAAAGGTCAAGCTGGAGCTGCGCGTGCTGGCCGATGTTGGCTTGCTGGGTCAACCCAATGCCGGCAAGTCCACGCTGATCACGGCGATCTCCAACGCCCGCCCCAAGATCGCCGACTACCCGTTCACGACGCTGTACCCGAATCTGGGTGTGGTGCGTGTGGCGCCGGAGAAGAGTTTCGTCGTCGCCGATATTCCCGGCTTGATTGAGGGTGCCTCAGAAGGTGCCGGCCTGGGTCATCAGTTCCTGCGTCATTTGCAGCGTACAAGGCTGCTCTTGCATGTGGTCGATCTGGCGCCGTTTGATCCGGCTGTTGACCCGGTGGTCGAGGCCAAAGCCATCGTCAACGAGCTGAAGAAGTACGACGAGGAGTTGTACAACAAGCCGCGTTGGTTGGTGCTGAACAAGCTGGACATGGTGCCCGAGGATGAGCGCGCCAAGCGCGTCAAGGACTTCGTCAAACGCTACAAGTGGAAGGGCCCGGTGTTTGAGATCTCGGCCCTCACGCGCGACGGCTGCCAGCCGCTGATCCACGCCATTTATGACCATGTGGCCACGGCGCAGCGGGTGATTGTCGAGATTGATCCGCGTTTCCCTGAAGGGAAGCCCGCTAGCGCGGCACCTGCCGACGAAGCGGAATGAGCCGCGCGCTCGCGGGCGCTCGCCGCATCGTCGTCAAGGTCGGCTCCAGCTTGGTGACCAATGAAGGTCGCGGCGTCGATGCCGACGCGATCGGCAATTGGTGCCGTCAGCTCGCCGCGTTAGCAAGTGATGGCCGCGAGTTGGTGATGGTGTCCAGCGGCGCCATCGCCGAGGGCATGAAGCGCTTGGGCTGGGCCGTGCGCCCCAAAGAGTTGCATGAGCTGCAAGCCGCTGCGGCGGTGGGCCAGATGGGCTTGGCTCAGATGTACGAGAGCAAGCTGCGCGAGCACGGCATGGGCAGTGCGCAAGTGCTGCTGACGCATGCCGACCTAGCCGACCGCGAGCGCTATCTAAATGCACGCTCGACCCTCTTGACCCTGCTGCAGCACCGCGT
>NZ_JANNMI010000135.1:0-21739 GCF_031397715.1 Roseateles sp. | reverse complement strand
GCCGGGCAGGCCGGCCAGGCGCTCTTCATTGATGGTGTAAAAGCCGGCCAGGCGGTTCTGCGAGCCGTCGGCAAGCTCGATGTCGAGCACAAAAGACTCCAGCAGCTGATGCGCCAGCAAGGTCTGTATGAAGGCGCCGGAGCTCTCCAGGCCTTGATGCAAGGATAAGAGCACCGAGTTCATGCGCTGCAAGAACTCGGTGCTGCCGCCATGGGGCAAGAACAGCGGCTCGCCGACCGTGCGGCCGACGCGCGGGCTGTCGAGGTCGATATGAATCAGTAACTCGTCGCCCGAGCGGCCTATCAACAAGGGTTGGCGCTCGATTGACAGGGGCAGATAGTCGGCGTCCCACTTGTCTTGCTGCAAGAACAGGTTTTGACCCGTTTGAAAACCGAACAAGGCAATCGGCTCAAAGCCAATGCCGTCCATGGTTTTGCGAAAAACAATCGGGTAATGCGCCTGCACGCTTCTGAACTCAGCCGGGAAGGTGACGGCGAACATCTCATCATCATCAAGTTCGCGGCGGCGGCGCGTGTCGATGCGCAGATCCTTGTGGTCGATATTGTTCAGTAAAGCGGTATGGGCCATGGTGTTTTGTCTCTTTGTGTTCTTGAGGGGCTGCGCCGGCTCAGATGCGGTGTAGCCCGTGCAGCTTGATGTGCTCAATCAGATCGCGGTGGCTGGGCAAGGCCGCCGCCATCTTCGCGCTCAGCCGAGCGGCTTCGCGGTAATAGCCTTCGGCGGCTTGGGTGTTATCGGCCGCTTCGGAGCGGCGCATGGTGGCCGGCGCGGCGGGCTTGAAGCCCATGCCGTAGAGCACATAGTGGTAGCTGGCCGACGGGAACATCTCCTCGATACGGTGAAAGTCATGGCGCGAAGGCGGGCGCTGCTGCCATTGCGCCAGCAGCTCTTGCAGGCGGGGCGGCGTGCTCGCGGCTTGCTCGCGCCAGTAGGCGCTGTCGGTGCGGCGGCTCAACACATAGTGCAGTTTCAGGAAATCGATGACGCGGGCCCAGCGGTAGCTGAACGCGTCGTTGAAACGCCGAGCGGCGATCTCCATCAACTCACGCGTGGCCGGCATTTCTTCGCTGACCAGCGCGGCAGACAGCTCAACCAAGGCCAGGGCCGAGGCCTCCAGTGGCTCGATGAAGCCGGCCGAGAGACCGATGGCGACGCAGTTCTTGTGCCAAAACTGCGCCCGGTAGCCGGGCTTGAAAGAGATCTTGCGTGGCAGCAATGACGCGTCGCTGCTGCCCGACTTGGCGAGGTAGGCGCGTAGTTCCAGCTCGGCGTCTGGGTCCGAGATATGCCGGCTCGAGTAGACATAGCCGATGCCGCGCCGCGTCTGCAGGCCGATGTCCCAGATCCAGCCGCTGCTTTGCGCCGTCGAGAGGGTTTGCGAGGCAATCGGGCTGTGCGGCTCGGCGTAGGGCAGCTGCACGGCCAGCGCGCTGTCGTTGAACAAGACGTCTTGCTGCGACAGCCACTCGACGCCGAAATGCTGACCCAGCAGCAGCGACGGCATGCCACTGCAGTCGATGAACAGCTCGCCGGCCAAGGCGCCGTGTGCCTTGGTTTGCAGCGAGGCGATGTCGCCATTGGCAGCAGAGTTGATGCCGACCATATGGTCTTGCACATGCTTGACGCCGAGCTTATCGATGCAGTGGCGGCGTAAAAAGTGGCCGAATTTGACCGCATCAAAATGGTAGCCATAGTTGGCCACCGCGGCGTACTCCGGCGTCGCGGCCTGTTTGGGCGCCAAGCCGCGCGCGCACAAATGCGGTTGAAAGCTGAGCAGTTCGGCAAACGGTGTTTCCCGGTGCCGCTCAAGCCAGGGCGCAACCAGATTCGCTTCGGTATAGCCCTGCGGCAAGACAAACGGATGGTCGTAACAATCATCGGCCTGGCCTGTGACCCAGCCGATGAATTTGGAGCCTTGCTTGAAGGTGGCCTCGCATTGGCGCACCAGCTCGGTCTCGCTAATGCCGATTTTGCGCAGGGTGTCGCGCATGGTCGGCCAGGTGCCTTCACCAACCCCGATCGCCGGCACATCGGGCGACTCCAGCAATGTGACCTGCAGGCCCTCCTTGTGCTCGGCCGCGATCAAAGCAGCGCTCAGCCAACCGGCCGAGCCTCCACCCAAAATCACGATCCGTTTGACCTGTTCGATCGGCTCTTTCATATTCGTCTCTTTGCGCTGCCGACCCAGCAGCAATACCGGCCAAGAAGGTGAGAGCTCTTGTAGCGAGCGGCCGTCAGGCTAGACGGACGGAGCGCAGGAACCGGAACGTACTTCCTGTACGTGAGGATTCCGAGCACCGCCCAACGACGCCTGCCGGCCGCGCAGTAAAGAGATTTTGCCTTCTTAGAAGGTGTAGCGAGCTCCGAACATGTAACGGGGGCCCGTCTGCGTGGCGTACAAGAGCTGTGCCTTGTTGCGGCCGTGCAGGCGTTGAACGCCGTCATTGAGGTTGATCACCTCGGCCTGGAGGGTCAGGTTGGGTGTCCACTTGTAGCCGACGTTGACGTCCACTTGCCCATAGGCTTCGGTATAGACGGGGTTGGGCAAGCCGGTACCGTCGAAGCGCGCCGTCAGGAACTCATCACGCCAGTTGTAGGCCGCGCGGACCGACCACTTCTCGTTCTCGTAGAAGCCGACCAAGTTGGCCGAATCGCTCAGGCCTTCCAGCGCGTATTGCTCACCGCGGTTCTTGTTGTCGTACTTCAGGCCCGAGGTGACGTAGGTGTAGTTGGCCGAGAAGCCAAAGCCGCTTCTGCCGAACATATGCTGGATGGCCAGCTCCACGCCGTTGAGGTCATCCTTGCGCTGGTTGGCCGGCGTGGTGATGGAGAAGTTGGCAATCGGATCGCCGGGTTGGCCGGGGATGATGCCGGTCTGGTTGCCGTTGGCATCAACCGGCCCACGCGCCACACCGCCCTGGCCGTTCTTGTTCAAGAAGATGTAGTTGCGGATGCAGGTCAGGTCACCTGCCGCGCAACCTTGAGCGATCGCTTCTTTGAAGAAGACACCACCCGACGGTGTGCGCAGGTTGAAAGGCGTGCCCTGTGTCGTCGTCGTGCCGATGAAGTTCTCGATATTCTTCTTGAAGTAGCCCACCGACAAGAAGCTGGTCTTGGCGTAATACCACTCACCGGACAAGTCGAAGTTCTTCGACTTCAGCGGCTTCAGCGCCGGGTTGCCCTGCGCGCCGGTGCCGCCGTCGATACGGGCCAATTGGTTGAGCGTCTGCCCGCCCTGGATATCACCCCAGCCGGGGCGGCCAATGGTTTCGCTATAGCTGGCGCGGCCCTTGATGCTGCTGGTGATGTCAACATCGACGTCCACGCTGGGCAGGAAGTATTTGTAACTGCCCGTCAAGGTGGTGTAGCCGGGCGCGCCAAACAAAACCGAGAACTCGTTGTTGGCCACCCAGTTGATGCCGGTGGCGGTCGGCACCAACGCGGTGGCCGTCACGTCAGTCTTCTCGTAGCGCACGCCGAAGGCGGCGTTGACCGGCATGGCCAGATCCCAGCCGGTGCTGAACTGGAGGAAGGCGCTTTGAGTCTTCTCCCGCACATTGCGGTCGGTCGAGAATTGATTCGACGCCCGGTAGAGCGACTCGTCGCCGGCGGCCTTGGCGGCGAGTGCGCGCACGGTTTCGAAATCAAAGGTGAAGAACTGGTTGAACAGCGCCGGGCTGTCATGGCCGCTCATCTGCTTGAAATAAGGGCTGATGGTGTCGGGGCGCCAGACGCTGTCCGGGTAATCGCCGGCATTGGTGGCACCGCCCCAGGTGTCGCGCTGCACATTCGAGAAGGCCGAGCGGTTGTCAACCCGGTTCAAGCTCATGCCAAAGTCCAGCCGCGAATCATCGCTGAGCTTGTAGTTGCCGGTCAGCTGGCCTTGATCGATGTTGGATTCCATCAAGCTGTTGCGGAAGGACGATCCCGTCACCATCATCTTGGACGCGTCGATATTGCCGCCGGCCACGCTCAAGACCGGGAACTTCTGGGTGAAGTCAACCTTGGTCGTGCCGCGGGTGAAGCTGGCGGTGCCCAGGCTGGAGTTGGAGCCGTAAGGGCTGTCGGCACCGGACGTCGCTTTCGAGCTGTGGGCGTCAAACTCCAGGCTGAGTTTGTTGCTTGCCTTCCAGGCGAGGTTGAAGCCGGTGGACTTGTTCTCGTTCTTGGTCGCGTACTGGGCGCCGCCCATGGCCAAATCGCTGGTCGCGGGAACGATGGTCTCCGAGTAGAAATTCGGGCTGCTGACGGGGCCGGGATTCCAGGAGCTTGACGAGGGGCCGAAGTTGAACCAGACCGACAGCTCGTTGCGCTTGGTCTGGATCTTGTTCTCGGAGTAGGTGTAGTCCAGTGTCGCGACCAGGTTATCGATCGGTTTGTACTGCAGCGTGACCTGGCCGTTGGTGCGCTGGCGCTCAATGCCGTTGACCGAATAGGCAAAGTTCTGCGGCACCGAATAGATGTCGGTCGGGCCGGGCCGGTTGATGATGTTCTCGGAGCCGGGCGTGCCGGGCTGAGGAATCGTGCCCCAGTTGTTCTCATCGCCAGCAAACGGCCGCCAGCCATTCGCCACGGCTGCCTGGTTGAAGCCCAGGTTGCGCTCTTGGTAGCTGCCGCTGATGGCGACGCCGAACTTGCCGTCGGCAAAGGTGTTGCTGTAGATGCCCGAGACTTCAGGCGTGACTTCGCTGCCTTGCAGCGGGTCGGGCAGGCGGCCGTTGGAGGTGTCATGCACACCCTTGACGCCGATGCTGGCACGCAGGCCGGGATTGTCCAGCGGGCGGGCGGTCTTGATATTGATGGTGGCACCGATGCCACCGGCGGGGGCCGCGGCGCGGCTGGTCTTGAAGACCTCGATGCCGGCGATCGACTCCGAAGCCAGGTTGGCGAAGTCAAAGGCGCGCGAGTTAGAGACCGAGGTGTCGGCGATGCTGGAGGCGGGCATTTGCCGGCCGTTCAACAGCACCAGATTGAAGTCAGGGCCGATACCGCGCACGGTGACCTTGGAGCCTTCGCCGATCGAGCGGTCAATCGACACGCCGCTGATGCGCTGCAAGGACTCGGCCAGATTGGTGTCGGGGAATTTGCCGATGTCCTCGGCGACGATGCCGTCGACCACGCCCTGCGCATTGCGCTTCAGGTTCATCGAAGAGCCGAGGCTGCCGCGAATGCCGGTGACGACGACGGTCTCCAACACGTTCTCGCCGGCCTGCTTTGACTCAGGCGCCGGCACAGTTTGTGCATGGGCGGCGCCTACAGCGGCCGCACAAAGCCCACAGGCCAAAGCCAGTTTGCTCACTTGAAATGCCGGGCCGGCACAAAAGCTGCCCCGCCGTATTTGGGAATTGATCATGTCTGTCTCCGTTTGTGGTTTTCTACCGGCCACATGAGTTCATGCAACCGGTCGGCGAGCTGGGCTGGCCAAATTTGGGAACCGTTGTATTTTTTCTAACGATCTCGTTCGACATTGCCTGAAAGCGCTTTCATGACAATACTGATTTCTGCCTTGTTTTGAATCTAGGGAACTCCCTTGGTTTGTTGTATTTGAGTGCGCGATGAGCTGGATGGCGTCGGGTCCAAGGTACCGGCAATGCCGATTCAAGGGCCAAGGTCGGCATGCCGCTGAGGTCATTCAAGCAGCGACCCGCGGCCTGGACACTACGGACGCTGCCGCGATGACTGCATGCTAATGAAAGCGCTTTCAAGAATCAAGCAATGGTTTTCCCTGGTGTGCAAATGCTTTGCGCAGCAGGCGTGGCCGGTTGCGGCCGGCTGAGTGGGGCCCGGCCGGCTCATAGAATGCTCGGCAAGAACAAGCCCCTACCGGAGACTCAAACATGCGCATCCTGATTGCCGAAGATGATCAAGTGTTGGCCGATGCCCTGTTGCGCTCACTGCGGGCGTCGGGCTATGCGGTAGATCAAGTCAGCACCGGCACGGAAGCGGACAACGCCTTGGCTTCGCATGAGTTCGATCTGGTGATTCTCGACCTGGGTCTGCCCAAGCTGCACGGCCTGGAGGTCTTGCGCAAGTTGCGCGCGCGCGGCTCATCGATGCCGGTGTTGATACTGACCGCCGCCGACAGCGTCGAGCAGCGCGTCAAGGGCCTGGACTTCGGCGCCGATGACTTCATGGCCAAGCCCTTCTCGCTGCAAGAGCTGGAAGCGCGTGTGCGGGCGCTGACCCGGCGCGGCCTGGGCACCGCCTCCAGTGTCATCAAGCATGGCCCGCTGAGCTTCGACGCAACCGGGCGAGTCGCCTATATCAATGACCAGATGATCGAGCTGTCGGCGCGCGAGCTGAGCCTGCTGGAGGTCTTGCTGCAACGCGCCGGCCGCTTGGTCAGCAAAGACCAGTTGGTGGAGCGACTGTGTGAGTGGGGCGAAGAAGTGAGCAATAACGCGATCGAGGTTTACATCCACCGTTTGCGCAAAAAGATTGAACAAGGGCCGATCCGCATCGCCACGGTGCGCGGCCTGGGTTATTGCCTGGAAAAAATAGCTCCCTGAGCACGCTGATGATGCCTCTTTCACAGCCCGGTCAAGCAGCGCTGCGCAATGCCGGCTAGCTCCGGTCAACGCTCGCTGTTTGGCGAGATCCTCGATTGGATGCTGGCGCCGCTGCTGCTGATTTGGCCAATCAGCGTGGCGCTGACCTGGTTGGTGGCGCAGGGCATTGCCGGCAAACCCTATGACCGCGAACTGGGCGAAATGGCGCGCACGCTGGGCTTGCAGGTGGCCGCGGCCGAGCCCAATCTGCGCAGCGGCCGCTCCAAGTACGCTTTGGCGCCCGAAGCGGCGGCGCTGTTGCGCGCCGACGAAACCGATACTGTGTTCTACCAAGTGTTGGGCCTGAACGGCGAGCTGCTGAACGGCGACGCCGGCCTGCCGGTGCCACCCGACGAGGACCAGATCGTGCCCTGGGAGCTGCACTTTCGCGATGACGAGGTCGGCAACGAGCGCGTCCGGGTCGCCTATTTGTGGGTCGCGCCCGAGGGCATGGCCGGCTCCAGCAAGACCATGTTGGTGCAGGTGGCTGAGACGCTGGGCAAACGCTCGCGCCTGACCAACGAAATCATCAAGGGCGTGATCCTGCCGCAGTTTGTGATCCTGCCGCTGGCGGTCTTGCTGGTGTGGCTGGCGCTGGCGCGCGGCATTGCGCCGCTGAATGATTTGCAGCGCCGCATCCGCTCGCGTGAGAGCTCCGACCTGAGCCCGATCGATGAGCGTCGCATCCCGGATGAAGTGGCGCCGCTGGTACGGGCGATCAATGATTTGCTGGCACGCCTCGACCAGTCGATCAGCAGCCAAAAACACTTTCTGGCCGACGCCGCGCACCAGCTGAAGACGCCGCTGGCGGGCCTACGCGCGCAGGCCGAGTTTGCTCAAGCGCAGATCGATGAAGGGCGCAGCGAACCGGCCGAACTGAAGCGCTCCTTGCAGCAGATCGCACTGAGCAGCCAGCGCGCCGCCCATATGGTCAATCAGCTGCTGGCAATGGCGCGAGCCGAGGACAAAGAGCATGCGGCGCGCCGCAGTGAGGTCAATCTGGCCGAACTGGCGATCGAAACGGTGCGCGACTTTGTGCCGCGCGCGCTCGATAAGCGCATTGATCTCGGCTATGAAGGCCCAAGCGAAGAGCAATGCGGCCTGCGCGTCTCGGGGCATGCGATCTTGATCCGCGAGCTGATCCGCAATCTGGTCGACAACGCGCTGCTCTACACACCGCCTAGTGGCACCGTGACCGTGCGGGTGGTCGAGGATCCGTTCGGTCAGGTCAGCGTCTTGCAGGTGGAAGACCTCGGGCCCGGCATTCCCGAGTCGGAACGCGAGAAGGTCTTTCAGCCGTTTTACCGCGCACTGGGCACCGATGTGGACGGCTCGGGCCTGGGCCTGGCGATCGTGCGCGAGATTGCTCAGCAACATGAAGCCGAGGTCAGCCTGGACGACACTCGCCAGCGCCGACCGGGCCAGACGGAGGCTGCCGGTCAGGGGCCGGGGGCGCGGTTTACGGTGCGTTTCGCTGCACACCCGGTCGGGCCAACCAGGGCGCCGCAGGCTCAGGACTGATTAAAGCGCCGGCTCTTCGCAATCGCCATCAACAACCCCAAGCTGATGCCCAGCATCACCATCGCCGTGCCGCCATAGCTGATGAAGGGCAAGGGCACGCCGACGACCGGCAGGATGCCGCTGACCATGCCCATATTGACGAACACATAGGTAAAAAAGCTCATCGTCAGCGCACCGGCCAGCAGGCGCGAGAACATCGTCGGCGCGCTCGACGCAATCATCAGCCCACGCAGGATCAGCGCCGCAAAGCCAGCCAGCAAGGCCAGCGCGCCGACCAGGCCGAACTCTTCACCGAAGGCGGCAAAGATGAAGTCGGTGGTGCGCTCGGGGATGAACTCCAGATGGGTTTGCGTGCCCTGCATAAAGCCCTTGCCGGTGAGGCCGCCGGAGCCGATCGCAATACCGCCCTGGATGATGTGAAAGCCTTTGCCCAGCGGGTCCTTGGTCGGGTCAAGCAGCGTGCAGACGCGGTTTTTCTGATAGTCGCGCAGCACCGGCCAACTCACATCGGGTTGGCAGATCGCCTCTTCGCTGACGATCAGGGCGGTGATGCCGGCCGCCGCGAGCACAAAGGCCGGCAGGATCAGACGCCAGGACAGGCCGGCAAAAAATATCACATAGATGCCGGCCGCCGCGATCAGGATGGCGGTGCCCAGATCGGGCTGCTTGGCCACCAGGGCTACCGGCAGCAAGAGCAGCACAAACGCGGCGAGGTAGTCGGCCAAGCGCAGCGCGCCCTCGCGCTTTTGAAACCACCAGGCCAGCATCAAGGGGGTGGCGATTTTCAGCAACTCCGACGGTTGGATGACGATGCCGATATTGAGCCAGCGCGTCGCGCCCTTCTTGCTGATGCCGAACAACGCCGTGGCCACCAACAAGGCGATACCCAGGGTGTAGAGCGGAATCGCCAGCGCCATCAGGCGCTGCGGCGGCAGCTGTGCGACCACGAACATGACGCCCAGTGCCAACAGCATATTGCGGCCATGGTCGACAAAACGCGTGCCGTGATCGAAGCCGGCCGAATACATCGACACCAAGCCGATGCCCGCGAGCCAGGCAATCGCCAGCAACAGCGGCAGATCGAAACCCGCGAACCAGGGCCTGAGTCGCTGCCAAAGACTGGGCGCTTTGAAGACGTCGTTCATCGGGAAGCTCCTGAAGCCGCAGCGCTGGCGGCCGACGCTGCCTCGGCCGCGCTGCCCGGCAAGGGCATGTCGGCGGCCACTCGCGGCTTGCCGACCGGCGCGGTGGCTTTGCCTTGCTGGGTCAGCGCAATGTCTTCCTCGCTCGGGTATTGGCCCATCAACACAAAGTCGAACAAGCGCCGGGCAATCGGCGCGGCCGAGGTCGAGCCGTAGCCGGCGTTCTCGACAATCACCGCCAGCGCAATCGTCGGCGCTTCGATTGGCGCAAAGGCGACGTAGAGCGAGTGATCGCGCTTGCGCTCATCCGCCTTGATGTCCTTGTACTTCTCGCCGGCGCGCAAGCCCACCGCCTGCGCAGTGCCGGTCTTGCCGCCACTCTTGTAGCCGGCACCGGCAAAAACCGCGCGCGAGGTGCCTTCTATCGTCACCCCGTGCATGGCGTTCAGAATCACTTGAACCTGCTCGGGCTTGAGCGGCAGTGGCGGCAGCGCGTCGCTGGCGATGCGGCGCTGCTCGTGTTTGACAACATCCTCGATCTCGCGCACCAGTCGCGGCTTGTAGCGCAGGCCGGCGCTTGAGAGCGTCGAGGTGGCGGCCGCCAATTGCAGCATGGTGAAGTTGTTATAGCCCTGACCGATGCCCAGCGAAATGGTCTCGCCGGCATACCATTTCTGCTGCTCGGGCTTCTTGAAGCGGGCGCGTTTCCAGGCGGTGGACGGCAGATCGCCGGTCAGCTCACCGATCAAATCAATCTCGGTCTTGCGCCCGAAACCGAAGGGCTTCAACTCGTCATGAATCAGGTCCACCCCCATTTCATTGGCCAAGCTGTAGAAGTACACATTGCTGGAGCTGACGATGGCCAGCCGCATGTCCTTGGGGCCGGGCCTATCGACCTCGGGGCTGCCAAACGTGCGGCCGCCGAAACTATACGTTAGGTTGTCCTGGATCACCAGGCTGGGCGAGCGCTTGCCCGAGTTCAGCGCCGCCATCGCCATAAAGGGCTTGAAGGTCGAGCCGGGCGGATAGGTGCCGCGCATCGCCCGGTTCAACAGCGGCTTGTCGATGTTCTCGTTCAGCTCGCGCCAGTTTTCAACGTCGATACCGTCGACAAACAGGTTCGGATCAAAGGTTGGCTTGGACACAAAGGCCAGCACCTCGCCATTGCGCGGGTCGATCGCCACCAGCGCGCCCCGACGGTCTTTGTACAGCTCTTCGACCAAGGCCTGCAGGCGGATGTCGATCGACAGCAGCAGGTTATTGCCCGGCGTCGGCGGTTTGTGCGCGAGCCGCCTCACCGCCCGCCCACCGGCGCTGGTTTCTAACTGCTCAAACCCCGTGATGCCGTGCAGCTCGCGCTCGTAGGCCTGCTCAAGACCTAGCTTGCCGATGTATTCGGTGCCGCGGTAATTGGCGAAGTCTTCTTCCTCCCAGTCATCCATGGCCTTCTTCTCGGCCTGGTTGATGCGGCCGATATAGCCGATCAAATGCGCGCCAACCTCGCCGAGCGGATAGCTGCGGAACAGCCGCGCCTTGATCTCGACACCGGGGAAGCGAAAGCGCTGGGCGGTGAATTTGGCCACCTCGGTGTCACTGAGCTTGGTGCGGATCGGCAGCGACTCAAAATTCTTGCTCTCGCTCATCAGGCGCTTGAGGCGCTTGCGGTCACGCGGCTGGATTTCAATCACCTGGGCCAGCGCGTCGATGGTCGCCTCCAGATCCGCCACCTTGGACGGCGTGATCTCCAGCGTATAGGCCGAGTAGTTACTCGCCAGCACGATGCCGTTGCGGTCCTTGATCAGGCCGCGGTTGGGCACGATGGGCACGATGGTGGTGCGGTTGGATTCGGCCCGGTCGAGCAGGTTGTCGTGTTGGGTGACCTGCAAGAAAAACAAGCGGGCGATCAACAAGCCAAAACACAAGAGCACGAACAGGCCGGCCGCGACCAAGCGCAGCCGAAAACCGCCCAGCTCTTGCTGGATGTTCTTCATCACGGTCATGCTAGTGCTCGGTCACAAGGGACGATTGGCATCACGGTCGGGCGCGCGCCGCTGCGGCGCCAGCAGCAGCACGGTGGCCAGCGGCCAAAGCATCGCCTCGAACAAGGGCGCCAACGCCAGGCCCCAGCCCGGCCACATGCCGCCCACTGCCATGCGCACCAACAGTGATACCGCATGCGCGGCGACGAACAAGGGCAACACATGCAAGGCTTGGGTGAACAGACTGAAACCGGGCAAGCGCCGATGCAGGCTGACCGCTCCATAGCTGAGCAAGCTGTAGCTGAGCGCATGCTGACCGAGCAAAGCGCCGTGGTGAACGTCGATCAGCAGCCCGAAGGCAAAGGCCCAGCTGACGCCGATACGGCGCGGCTGATGCACGCCCCAAAACACCAGCACGACGGACAGCAGATCGGGCATCGCCGGCGAACGGCCGACGGGGACCATATCGGCCATCAGCGCCAAGATCAAACTGAGGCCAATGAAGAGCGGGTTGGCCGGCATCAAGAGCTGGCCGGAGCCGCGCGGCATGATCATTTCAGCCCCCCTTTGGATACCGGAGCGGCCTTGCGGGCCAATTTGACTGCCGCCGCTGACGCTGCCTCGGCCACGGCCGCCGCTGCGGCTTCGGCCTGAGCCGCCTCATGTTGGGCCAGCGGCTGCAAGACCAAGACATGGCGGGCGCTGTCGGCCTGGGCAATCGGCTGCAAGCCAACGCTGGCGAAGCTGGTATCGCCGCGCCGCTCGACCAAACTCACGCGCGCCACCGGCAGGCCGGGCGGATAGACACCGTCAAGGCCGGACGTGACCAAGATGTCGCCTTCCTTGACATCGGCATTGGCGGCCAGAAAACGCAGCTCCATGCCGCTGCCGTCGCTGCGCCCGAAGGCCGCGTTGCGCTGCTGGGTACGCGCGTTCAGGACCGGAATGGCGGCGTCTTTGTCGTTCAGCAAGGTCACTTCGGAGCTGAGCCCGTAAACCCGCGTAACTTGGCCCAGCACGCCCTTGTCATTGATGACCGGCGAGCCCGGCTGCACGCCGTGACGGCTACCCCGGTCGATGACGACGCGGCGCGAATAGGCGTCGGTCGCCTCGTACAGCACCTCGGCCGACACCGAGCTGACCTGCACCGCCGGGCGCAGCTCCAGCAAGGCCCGCAGGCGCTGGTTTTCTGCCTGCAGCTGCTCGGCCCGGCTCAGCCGCTCGGCCTGCTGGACCAATTGACGGCGCGCCAGGTTCTCGGCCGCGCGGGCACTCTCGTTGCCGCGCAGATAGTCTTGCAGCGATTCCCAGGCGTCTACCGGCGCCAGCAACAAGGTCTGCAGCGGGTGCAGCGCCAGTGCCAGCGTCGCTCTGGCGGGGGCCGCCAACTTGAAACGCGCATCGGCCACCATCAAAAACAAGGCCAGCGCCGCGCACAGCAATAACTTCGTCAGCGCCGAAGCGCCTTGACGAAAGAACGGGGGGGTGTCGCGATCAAAGGGGCCGAGGGACATGGCTCACAAGGGACAAATCGAGAAATGTGACGGTCTCTCGGGCCGTAGCGAGCGGAGGTCAGGCTAGGCGGCCGGAGCGCAGGAACCGGAGCGTGCTTGCGGCACGTGAGGATTCCGAGCACCGCCCAACGACGTCTGTCCTTCGCGCAGTAGGCTTCAACACCATTACTCGTAGGTGAAGATGGAGCCTAAGCGCTCCATGCGCTCCAGCGCCATGCCGCAACCGCGTACGACGCAGGTCAACGGATCCTCGGCCACCAAGACCGGCAGGCCGGTTTCTTCGGCCAGCAAGCGGTCCAGATCACGCAGCAGCGCGCCGCCGCCGGTCAGCATCATGCCGCGCTCGGCGATGTCGGCGCCCAGCTCGGGCGGGGTCTGCTCCAAGGCGTTCTTGACGGCCGAGACGATCTGATTCAGCGGGTCGGTCAGCGCTTCAAGGATCTCGTTGGAAGAAATGGTGAAGCTGCGCGGCACGCCTTCGGCCAGGTTGCGGCCCTTGACTTCGATTTCCTTGACCTCGGAGCCGGGGAAGGCGCTGCCGATGGTCTTCTTGATCATTTCGGCGGTGGGCTCGCCGATCAACATGCCGTAGTTGCGGCGGATGTAGTTGATGATGGCCTCGTCGAACTTGTCGCCGCCGACGCGCACGCTGCCCTTGTAGACCATGCCGCCGAGCGAGATCACGCCGACCTCGGTGGTGCCGCCGCCGATATCCACCACCATCGAGCCCGAAGCCTCGCTGACCGGCAGACCGGCGCCGATCGCGGCCGCCATCGGCTCCTCGATCAGGAACACCTGCGAGGCGCCGGCGCCGAGCGCCGATTCGCGGATCGCGCGGCGCTCGACCTGGGTCGAGCCGCAAGGCACGCAGATGATGATGCGCGGGCTGGGGCGCAGCATCTTCGAGTCGTGCACCATCTTGATGAACTGCTTGAGCATCTGCTCGGTGACGGTGAAGTCGGCGATCACGCCGTCTTTCATCGGGCGGATCGCCTCGATATTGCCGGGCACCTTGCCCAACATGGCCTTGGCTTCGCGGCCGACGGCCTGGATGGTTTTCTTGCCGTTGGGGCCACCTTCGTGGCGGATCGAAACGACCGAGGGTTCGTCCAGCACGATGCCCTTGCCGCGGACGTAAATCAGCGTATTGGCAGTGCCCAGGTCGATGGCGAGGTCGGTGGAGAAGTAGCGGCGCAGGGAGGCGAACATGGTATTTTTTAAGGCGCTGGGCTTGGCATCTGAGCCCTTGGGCTGGAGATCGCCGGCACATCACGCTTGTCAAGCGTTGATCGGGTGGCCGTGGGGCCAGATGAGGGAGGTGGAGAACACAATACTTGGCTTCGCCATATGCAGCGAGGCTGCCTGAGCCTACGCGGTACTCAAAAGTACCGCTTAGCTTGCGCAGCCCCGTTGCACTGAAGATAAGCATAGATAATAACTGATGACCCTCTGATTCTTCACCCTGCGAGCCCTTTGTTCTTAGACATGGGGCTTTGTTTTGTAGCCACTATCGAGCTTGCTTTGCCATGGCCCTGACCCCCCAAGACGTAAGCCGCATCGCCCATTTGGCCCGGCTGGAACTGCAAGAAGCCGAAAGCGCCGCTTTGTTGAGCCAGCTGAACGGCTTCTTTTCCATTGTTGAGCAAATGAGCGCGGTGGACACCAGCGGCGTCGAGCCGCTCTACACGCCCTTGTCGGCCGTTCAAGAAGTGAGCTTGCGCCTGCGCGAAGACTTGGTCACCGAGTCCAATCAACGCGCGCTCAATCAGCGCAGCGCGCCCGCCGTTGAGGACGGCCTGTTCCTGGTGCCCAAGGTGATCGAATAATGATGACAAACAAAGCATTGCATGACTTGGGCGTGGCCGATCTGGGCCGCGCCATGAGCGCCAAACAAGTCTCCAGCGTCGAGCTGACAGAACATTTGCTGGCCCGCATCCAGCAGCAGCAAGGCCTGGGCTGCTTCCTGCACACCGACCCCGCCGCCTCTTTGGCCGCCGCCGCTGCTGCCGACGCGCGCCGTGCCGCCGGCGCCGACGCTGCGCTGTTGGGCGTGCCGCTGGCGCACAAGGACATCTTCGTCACCAAGGACATGCCGACCACCGCCGGCTCCAAGATCCTGGCCCATTACCGCAGCCCGTTCGATGCGACCGTGATCGAGCGGCTGTTTGCGGCCGGCACGATCTCGCTGGGCAAGCTCAACTGCGACGAATTCGCGATGGGCTCGGCGAACGAGAACTCGGCCTTCGGGCCGGTCGCCAACCCCTGGGACCGCTCGCGCGTGCCGGGCGGCTCGTCCGGCGGCTCGGCGGCGGCCGTCGCCGCCCGCTTGGTGCCCGCCAGCACCGGCACCGACACCGGCGGCTCGATCCGCCAACCGGCCAGCTTCACCGGCATTTCAGGCATCAAGCCGACCTATGGGGTGTGCAGCCGTTACGGCATGATCGCCTTCACCTCCAGCCTCGATCAGGCCGGCCCGATGGCGCGCTCGGCCGAGGACTGCGCCCTCTTGTTGTCGGCGATGAGCGGCTTCGACACGCGCGACGCCACCAGCGTCGAGCGCGCCCCGCAAGACTTCCATGCGCAGATGCTGCAGCTAAGGCCCGGCGCCACAGCCGCACAACCGTTGAAGGGCTTGCGCATCGGCTTACCCGTCGAGTTCTTCCCAGCCGCGCTAGCTGCCGACGTGAACGGCGCCGTGAGGGCCGGCCTGGCCGAACTGGAAAAGCTCGGCGCGACGCTGGTCGACGTCAGCCTGCCGCGTACCGAGCTGGCGATTCCGGTTTACTACATCATTGCCCCGGCCGAGGCCAGCTCGAACCTGAGCCGCTTTGACGGCGTCAAGTTCGGCCACCGCGCGGCCCAGTACGACGACCTGCTGGACATGTACAAAAAGACCCGCGCCGAGGGCTTCGGGCCTGAGGTCAAGCGCCGCATCATGATTGGCAGCTACGTCTTGTCTCACGGTTATTACGACGCCTACTATTTGCAAGCGCAAAAGCTGCGCCGCATGATTGCCGACGACTTCCAGCGCTGCTTCACGCAGTGCGATCTGATCGCCGGCCCGGTCGCACCGACCGTTGCCTGGAAGAAGGGCGAGGGCGCCGAAGACCCGGTCAAGGCCTATCTGGCCGACATCTTCACCCTGCCCGGCTCGCTCGCAGGCTTGCCCGGCATGAGCGTGCCGGTCGGCTTTGGCGAGGGCGGCATGCCTGTAGGCTTGCAGTTACTCGGCAACTATTTCCAGGAGGGCCAGCTCTTGCATGCGGCCCATGCCTTGCAACAAGCGACCGACTGGCATTTGGCTGCCCCGGCGGGAATCTGAGCATGACTACGACGAGTAAATTGATTCGCGGCTACGAGGTCGTGATCGGCCTGGAGAACCACGTCCAGCTGTCCACCCAATCGAAGATCTTCAGCGGCTCCTCGACCGCGTTCGGCGCCGCGCCGAACACGCAGGCCTCGCCGATTGACCTGGCCCTGCCGGGCACGCTGCCGGTGCTGAACCGTGGCGCGGTCGAGCGGGCGATCCGCTTCGGCCTGGCGGTCGGTGCCAAGGTGGCACCGCTGTCGATCTTCGCGCGCAAGAACTATTTCTATCCCGATCTGCCCAAGGGTTATCAGATCAGTCAGTACGAGATTCCGGTCGTGCAAGGCGGCAAGCTGGAGTTCTTCGTCGGCGACGTCAAGCACACCGTCAACCTGACCCGTGCCCACCTGGAAGAAGATGCGGGCAAGAGCTTGCACGAGGACTATCACGGCCTGACCGGCATCGACTTGAACCGCGCCGGCACGCCGCTGCTGGAGATCGTCTCCGAGCCCGAGATGCGCAGCGGCGCCGAGGCCTGCGAGTACGCCAAGACCTTGCATGCGCTGGTGATGTGGCTCGGTATCTGCGACGGCAATATGCAGGAAGGCTCGTTCCGCTGCGACGTCAATGTGTCGGTGCGCCGCCCCGGCGAGCCTTACGGCACGCGCCGCGAGATCAAGAACCTGAACAGCTTCCGCTACATCCTGCAGGCGGTGGACTATGAGGTGAACTGGCAGATCGACGAGCTCGAAGATGGCCGCGCGATTCAACAAGCGACGATTTTGTTCAACCCCGACAGCGGCGAAACCCGCGCCATGCGCAGCAAGGAAGACGCCGCCGATTACCGCTACTTCCCCGACCCCGATCTGCCGCCGCTGGTGATTGCTAACGAATGGATTGAGCGGGTGCGGAGCGAGATGCCGGAGCTGCCCGAGCCGATGGCCAAGCGCTTCCAGAGCGAGTTCGGCCTGCCTGCCTACGACGCGGCGATGATGACGCAGAGCAAGGACTTTGGCGTCTTCTTCGAGACGGCGGCCAAGGCCTGCGGGCAGCCAAAACTGGTCGCCAACTGGCTGATGGGCGAGTTCGCCCGCCGGCTCAATAGCGAAGACCGGCCGCTGGCTAGCAGCCCGGTCACGGCGGCCACCTTGGCGGCGCTGATTGCGCGCATCAGTGACGGCACGATCTCGAACAATGGCGCACGCCAGCTGTTCGAAGCGCTGTGGACGGGCGCGTCGCAGGATGTCGACGCTTTGATAGCGTCCATGGGCTTGAAGCAAATGAGCGACACGTCTGAGTTGGAGCGCATCCTCGACGAGGTGCTGGCCGCGAATGCCAAGTCGGTCGAGGAGTTCCGCGCCGGCAAGGAAAAAGCCTTCAACGCCCTGGTCGGTCAGGCGATGAAGGCGACCAAGGGCAAGGCGAACCCGACGGCGGTCAACGAGTTACTGAAGAAAAAACTCGAAGGCTGATTCGGCTCAGCGGGGCGCGGACGCAGCGGCATCTGCCGCCGCGCTGCCTAAACTGCCCGGCGCAGCGCCGGCCCACAGGCGTTTCAGGCGAGCCAGCTCCAAGTCGTAGCGCCCGCTGATGCGCACCAATTCCGCCTTCTGGTTTTCGATCAGCTGCTTTTGCGCGTCGGCGGCGGCGTCGTTGGCATCGAGTTGCCGCTTGAGCTTGGCCGGCAGCGGCTTGCCCTTGTAGAACTCGGCTTCGTCCAGCAACGGCTTGCGCTCCAGCGCCAGATCCTTGACGCGGCGCTCGGAAATCAGCCGCGCCTTGTTGGCGTCGTCCAGCGAGCCCTCGCGGGCATGTTGATGCGCCGCCTCATTTGGGTAACGCAACATCAAATTGCGGTCACGCCGGACCGCATCAAGCTGGGCCGTGCGCTCAGCCGCCAGCCGGCGCTCCTTGGCCTCATGAGCGGTGCGCTCCTCGGGCGACATCGCCGGCGGCAGCACCGAGCGCAGCGAACCGTCGGCGTTCAAGACCCGCTGCTCGACCGCACTGCAGTCGCGGATCGGCCGGTCCGAGGTCAGGCGCCGGCCATCGGGGGTGGTGCAGCTGTAAATGGCCGGCTTCGCGGGCGGCGCCGCCTGCGCCCAGGCCATCACGGGCAGCAGTGCTACGACCCAGGCCGCCGCCAAGAACTCATGTTTGCGCATCAGACCCTGTATCTATCCCGTACTTGTCTCGGTAGGCCCGCACGGCGCCGGCATGAGCAAGCGCGCGCGCATCGCTGGTGGTCTTCAGATAGTCCAGCAGATCGCTCAGGCCGGCGATGGCAATCACCGGCAAGTGCAGTTGCTCGGTCACATATTGCACCGCCGACTTGGGGCTGTCGACGCCGTTCTCGGCCGCCTTCTCCTGCCGGTCGAGTGCGATGCTGACGCCGCAGGCGGTGGCGCCGGCGGCTTGAATCATCGCGATCGATTCGCGCACCGAGGTGCCGGCGGAGATCACGTCGTCGATGATCAACACCCGGCCCTGCACCGGAGCGCCGACCAGCGTGCCGCCCTCGCCATGATCCTTGGCTTCCTTGCGGTTATAGGCAAAGGGTTTGTTGTGGCCCAGTCGCGCCAGCTCAATGGACAAGGCCGCGGCCAGCGTGATGCCTTTGTAGGCGGGGCCGAAAATCATGTCGAACTGCAGGCCGGAAGCGACCAGGCGCTGGGCATAGAACTGCGCCAAGCGGCCCAGTTTGGCACCGTCATCAAACAGGCCGGCATTGAAGAAATAGGGGCTCAGGCGGCCGGCCTTGGTCTTGAACTCGCCGAAGCGGAGTACCCCGGCTTCAACCGCGAAGGCGACGAAGTCCTGAGCCAGGGAATCGGGTGCAGCAGCTGCGGTCATGACAAAGTGATTGGTTGTTTCGGGTCATTGTAGGGGCCAAAAAACGGCCCGCACGCCGTGAGGAGTGCGGGCCGCTGGGGCACCAAAGCCTGATCCAGCGCAGACTCTCGCCGCGCGCTATCTGGCTTAGAAACTGGCCTTGAACTGCAGGCCGTAGCTGCGTGGCTCGTTGATGATGCCGGTCAGGTTGTTGAAGTCGATGGCGGCAACGACTTGCTGCTCATCGGTCATATTGCGCACATAGGCCGAGACTTCGTACTTGGAATTGTTCCAGCCGTAGCCGACCCGCAAGCCACCCTCCAGCGAGGACTTGGCGCGGTACTCGGTGGCCTTGTACAGGAACATGTTGTACTCATCCTTGTAGGCCCAGTCGGTCAGCACATAGACATCGCCGCCGGCCAACTCGGTGCTGTAGCGCAGCGTCCAGTTGGCAATCCACTTCGGCGCGCGTGGCAGCGGGTTGCCGCCGATCAGCACCGTGCCGGCCACCGGGCCCGGTTTGTTCAGCACGTTACAGCCAGTGTTGGCCTCCAGGAACTGGAAGTTCGCATTGCCGCAAGGCGAGACAAAGAGCTTGTCGTCCTTGATCTCGGTGTCGGTATAGCTCAGGCCCAGCGTGGTGCGCCAGTCACGCGCGATGATGGCTTGCGCGTCCAGCTCAAAGCCTTGGCCGGTCGCCTTTTTGGCATTCACCAAGCGGTTCTGGTTGACGCTGCCGCTGCCGGCGGTCAGCTGCAGGTCATCGACCTTGTAGCTGAACACGGTGCCGCTGATACGCGCGGTCTTGTTGAGCAGATCGGTCTTGAAACCGGCCTCAAACGACAAGGCTTTTTCGGAGTCAGCAACCGAGATCGAGTCGCCGAACAAGACCCGACCCTGGATACTCGGCGCGCGGTAGCCGGTGGCCACACGGGTGAACAGCGAGGTGTCCTTGTTCAGCGTGTAGTTGGCACTCAGATCCCAGCTCCAGTTGGTCGAGCGTGGGTTGGCCGTGAACGGGCCGGCATTTGGATTTCCAAACGGGGTCTGCGTACGGGCGGCGTCAAAGTCCTTCTTGTCGTCGGTGTAACGCAGGCCGCCGCGAATCTTCAGGTCGGACGTGACAGCGTAGTTCAGGCTACCAAAAGCGGCCCAAGAGCTGGCGTCTTGATGTTGATAGGCGTAGCCATTTTGCGGGTCGCCGGCCGAGAAGGAGTCAAAGTTGAAGCTGTCGACCTGCAACTTTTCCTTGAAGAAATACAAGCCGCCGATCCACTGCAAGGCATCCGTGGTGTTGGACTGCAGGCGGAACTCCTGGGTGGTCTGCTTCAGGTCGGGCAAGCCGTCGGCGGTCTGCGCGTCGAAAGGGATCACCGAAGGCTGACCATTGAAGCGCGGGCCGTCAGGGATGCCGGCAAAGCGGCTGCCGAAACCACCGTCCACATCCCCCCGGCTGTAGAACTTGGCGGTGTCATAGGCGGTGATCGAGTGCAGCGTCATGCCGCTCAACTCCCAGCGCAGGCGGGCGCTGACACCGCTGGACCTGAGGGTTTGCTCGTTATAGCCGTCGGTCGGGTAATTGCCGGCATCGAAGCCGTCGACCAGGTCGTTGGTACCGCGCTTGATGACGTTGGCGCGGAAGGTGGTGGCGCTGCCCTCATAGTCGCGGCCGCGCAAATTGAACAGCGCATAGAAACCGCCGTTCTTGTAAGACGCCTGCACGCGCGCGGCTTTGTCGGTGAAGCCTTCCAGGTCCGAGGTGGCACCGGGCAAGGGGTTGTGCACCCGGTCACTGGCGCGCTGGAACAGCACGGCCGCTCGCAAGGCCCAGTCTTCGCTCAGCGGTGCGTTGACCGCACCCTCCAAATTGAACGCGTTGTTGTTGCCGAAACCGGTATTCACATAGCCTTCGAAACGCTTGCCCGGCTTGACCGAGTCAAACTTCATCACGCCGGCCGGTGAATTGCGGCCGAACAAAGTGCCTTGCGGGCCGCGCAGCACCTCGACCTGCTCGACGTCAAAGACCGGGAAGCCCTTCAGCATCGGGCTTTCCTGCACCACGTCGTCATAGACCAGACCGACCGGCTGCGAGGCGTTCAAGTCAAAGTCGGTATTGCCCAGGCCGCGAATATAGAAGCGCGGAAAAGTGCGGCCGAAGTCCGATTCGATGTTCAGGCTGGGCACGCGGCCGGACAGCGCGCGAATGTCCTGACCACTGGCGTTGTAGGCGTCCAGCTCTTCGCCCTTGATGGCCGAAATCGACATCGGCACGTCGCGGATGTTCTCGGCCCGTCGGCTGCCGGTGACGATCACCGTGTTCAGGGTGGTGCTGTCCTTCTTGACCTCGACGGCGGGTTTTTCTTCGCCGGCGGCGCTCTGCGCCAGGGCCGCTTGCATGGGGAAGGCGGCGGCCAGCGCAAGCGCAATCAAGCTGTTTTTGTTGGAGAGGGATTTCATCGTGATCCTTCAGTTGAAAGAGTGGAAAGGTGGGCGGGTGAGGGGTTGGCGGTCAGGCCCTTGTGACCAAGGCCAACGGTGCAGGGGGGCCGACGTGGTGTTGGGTCAATTTTGATTCTTCTTGAAAGTGAGGTATCGGCAAACGTTTGCTGCACTATCCCCCCGAAATCTATCAAGGCAGTTCGATGAAAGTCACCTCGAAAGGGTTTACCCCGACTTTTTGTTGGCAAAACACATCAGACCAATCAAAGCCGGCTGCCTGCGATACTGGTCTCATTGCCACCAGCCAAACCACGTCCTATGCGCTTCATCACCGCCAACTTGAACGGCATCCGGTCTGCCGCCAACAAGGGTTTTTTCGACTGGTTGCCCGGGCAAAAAGCCGACGCGCTGGGTGTGCAAGAGGTCAAGGCGCAGG
>NZ_JANNMI010000107.1:0-19834 GCF_031397715.1 Roseateles sp. | reverse complement strand
GCAGGGGCGCGGCTGTGGGTCGGCGCGGATTTGGGTCAATTATTTAATCGTTAATCTACTAACTATTAAAGACTCGACCCTCGGCTTTGTTGAGACCCTCGGCTTTGGTGACCCTCGGCTTTGCTATGACCCTCGGCTTTGCTACATCCCCTCCATCCTGGCTCAATTTTCTTTTTGCTCGCGCCAGCAGTCAGTCTGGACACTTTGGCAAGGCCCACATCTCAATGTGCGGCGACTTGAAAGGCCAAGCGAAAATTTTTAGCCAGGATGGAGGGGATCAAAGAGATCAAAGAGATCAAAGAGATCATGTCGCCAAGCACAGCGCGGGCGAGCGGCAGCGCTGATCTGCTCAGGGACTGACCCAGTCTTGCACCGACATCCCCTGGTGATGGCTCAAAAACAGCTGCCCATCAAACCAGCGCGTCCAGTCGCTGGCCTTCAGCAGGTCCAGCACCGGGCCCTTGACCTCGGACAGATCAAGCCGCACGCCTTGGCGTTTGAGGCTCGCGTGCAGCTCACGCAAGGCCTCCAGGCCGCTGAAATCTATGCTGTTGACCGGCGACATCATGATCACCACCCGCCGCACATCAGGGAACTTGCGCAGATGCACCTGCACCACATCGGCCAGGCTGCGCGCATTGGTGAACAGCAGGCTCTCGTCAATGCGCAGCCCCATCACATCAGACCGGCACTCGACCGCATACCGCTCAACATTGCGGTAATGCTCGGTGCCGGGCACCCGCCCGAGCAAGGCCACATGCGGCCGCGCACTGCGCTTGAGCAGCAGCGCGATCGAGCCCAGCACGCCCAGCCCTAAGCCGGCCGCCACGCTCCAGCACAGCACGATCAGCGTCACCGCCAGCATCAGCACGGCCTCGCTGCGCGCATAAGCCCAAGCCTCCACAAAGGGCTGCAGCCGCAGGCCCGACAGCACGGCCACCAAAATGGTGGCGGCCAAGACCGTCTTGGGCAACCAGGCCAGTGGTTCGGCCAGCAACAAGAGGGCCAAGCCCATCAGCGCGGCAATGTAGACGCCGGTCATGCGCGTGCGCCCGCCGGCTTCATGCGTGAGCACGCTGCGCGAAAAACTGCCCGCCACCGGCATGCCGCCGCTGAAGGCCGCCACCAGATTGGCGCCGGCCAAGCCGCGCAGCTCGGCGGCTGGGTCCACGCGCGCATCGCCCAGGCCAACCCGGCGCCGCCCCAGCGACTCGGCCACCACCAGGCTGGAAACATAGGCCATCAAGGCCAACAGCAGGGCGTTGGGCAGCAGGGCGACCCAGAGCGCGGCGCTCAGCGGCGGGGCTCCGAGCGGCAAGGCAAGCGCCGGCAGCTCGCCCAACAAGTCCACGCCATGGGTCTGCGCCTGCGTCCACCAGGCCAGCGCCATCGCGCCCAACAACAGCAGCAGCGGCGCCAGCCGACCCAGCAGCGGGCTTAAACGCCGCCGCCCGGCCAATAACAGGGCCACGCTCAAGCAGCCAAACAGCGCGGTCGCACCCTGCCAGGGGCGGGCGCCGTGCAGCAGGCTGCCCAGCAGCGTCGGCAAGTCGAAGCCCTTGGCCGTGCTGCCCAGCAAGACCGGCAGCTGGCTCATCGCAATCGCCAGCGTGGCGCCGGTCTCGAAACCATGCAGCACCGGCACCGACAGCAGTGAGGCCAGCGCATCCAGCCGCAAGGCCGCCGCCAGGGCCAGGATCAAGCCGACCTCGGCCGCCAGCACCAGGGCGCCGTCACTGGCGCTGACGCCGGCCGGCAAAGCGCCCAGTGCCTGCGCAATCATCAGTGCCAGCACCGCCACCGGGCCGACGCCCAGCACCGGGCTGGAGCCTAAAGCGGCATAGGCCAGCAGCGGTAGCAAGCTGGCATAGAGGCCAATCTGCGGCGGCAGGCCCGCCAACATCGCATAGGCCAGGCATTGCGGGATCAGCAGCACCGCGACCACCAAGGCGGCGAGCAGGTCCGCCTGCGCCAGTTCGCGACCGTAATGAAACGGGAAAAACTTCATCGCGGTGGGCCTCAGGCAGCTGGGCCCAAGACCTGCAGCAGGCTGACGCGCTCGGACGAGCAGGCGGCGTCGAAGTCGGCCTCGATCTGCAGCAGGGCGTCGCTGTCGCGCGCGTCCACCGTGGCGATACCCATGGCACGGTTGCGGCCGCCTGCCTTGGCGGTGTAGAGCGCCATATCGGCCCAGTTGACCGCTTGCTCCCAGGCCAGATCAAGCCTGGACGGCGGCAGCGGGAAATGTGCAAAACCGATCGACACGGTCACCCGCAGCGGGCCGTTTTCGGTGTTGACCGGCACCGCCCCCACGCCTTGCAAGATGCGCTCGGCAAGGTGCGCCAGGTGCTCCAGGCTGACATCGGGTGCAAACACCAGAAACTCCTCGCCGCCCCAGCGCACCACCAAATCCTCGGCGCGCACCGCGTGGCTGAGCCGGCGCGCCACTTCGCAAATCACTACGTCGCCGACGCCGTGGCCGTGCTGGTCATTGACATGTTTGAAATGGTCGATATCAATCATCAGCAGCGAGCCATTGAAATGGGCTTGCGGCTGCTGCGCCATCACGCCGAGGAAGTGGCGGCGGTTGGCCAGGTCGGTCAGCGGGTCGCGCTCGCTTTGCGCCCGCAGCAGGGCCTCATTGGCCTTCAGCCGCTTGTTGGAATCGCGCACGCGCTTGACCATCACCACCGCCAGGCCCATCGCCAGCAGCAGCAGGGCCGCCAGCGCCAAGCCGACCTGCTGCGCAAGCTGGCGGTTAGCGAGTTGCCGCTCCACCAGGCTTTTGTCGCGCGTCAGCAGATCCAGATCGGCCTGCTTGCGGTCGCTGTCGTATTTGACCTTCAGCTGCGTCAGCGACGCCTCCCGGTTCAGCGCCACCAGCTCGGCATTCAGGCGCCGCTCGGCATGAAAAAGTGTCAAGGCTTCCTTGGCCTGGCCCGCCGCGCCCCAGGCTTCGCCTTCTTCACGCAGTTCTTCGATCAGGATGGCGCGGTCGCTCCAGTCCCGCCGCATCTCGGCCAACAGCGCGCGTTCGCGGCGGGCGCGCTCAAACTGGCGCGCTTGAATCAAGGCCAGTACGAGGTTGTGACGGGCCGTGCGCAGCGCCCGCTGATGGCCCAGCTGCTGCAACACGGGCAGGGCCTGCTCGACGGCGGCAATGGCTTGGCGGGGCCGCCGCATTTGCATATAGGCGTCCGCCAGCCCGATCTGCATCTGCGCGGCCATATGCGGCGCGTCGGCCTTGCTGGCCAGGGCCAAACCCTCCTCCAGCGCAAGCAGTTGATCGTCCAGGCGGCCGTCCCGCCAGGCCAGCGTGGCCTCGTAGCTCTTCATCTGCGCCATCGCCAGCAGGTCGCCCTGGGAAATTTGCTGGGCCAGCTTCAAGCCACGTTGCGCCTCTTGCGTTTGGCCGGCCAAATGGCTGAGCACCGCCAAGTTGCCGATGCTGATGGCGCGCAGATAGTCGTCGCGGCCGGCCTCGGCGAGTTCAAGGCCGTGGCGAGCCGAGGCCTCGGCCTGGCTCAAGACCCCCTCGTTTTGCTGCTTGCGCGTCAACACCCGCAAGGCCGCCCAGGCGCTGCGGAATTCGCAATTCTGTGCCAGCGCTGCGCCGGCGGGCGCGCGCGGGCAATCGGGCGCAAAGCCGGCCAGCGCCTTCTCGGCAAACTCGGCCGCCTGCAGGCTGCGGCCCTCGCGGTCGGCTTCTTCGGCCAGCAAGAGATTCAGCCGGGCCTGCTGCAGTGGGTCTTGTGCCAACACCAGCGCAACCCGCTTGACCTCGTCGGCATGGCCGGCCAGGACGTGAATGCGCCCCTCGGCCAGCAGCAATTGCTGCTGCTGGCCGCTGCCGGCATGGGCCGGATCCAGGCGCAGCTGCTGCAGGATCTGCAGCGCCAGCGCGGGCTTGTCATGCGCAATGCGCTGCAGACGGGCGAGTTGCGCAGACGGGCGAGTTGCGCAGCCAAGGCCGGGTCAACGGGTACATCAGCGGGCGCGCCGGCCGCCGCCGCCGCGGCGGCGCACAGGCTCAGGCTGACGACCAGCAGGCGCAGGGCTTTCAGCAGGGCGGCCCTCATGGCGGGGCCGCCGCCAGCGCTGCTTGGTCGGGGCCCTGCAAGGCCAGCAGCTTGATGCTGCCCTCATGCCAAGCCGCCTCCATGCGCGCAGCCAGGCCCAGCAGGCCGGCTTCATCGGCGGCCGCTATGGCTTCGATGCCGTAGGCCTTGTTGCGGCCGTGGGCCTTGGCCATGTACATCACGGTGTCAACCAAATCGATCGCCCGCTCCCAGCTCAGCGCCAAGCCGAGCGGTGCCATCGGGAAACTGGCAAAGCCGATCGAGGCGGTGATTGGAATCAGCTGCGCGCCATGGCTGACGGCCTGCCCGCCTATGCCCTCAAGCAGGCGTTGCGCCAAGGCGCCGGCATAGTCGGCGTCGCGGGTGTCGACCACGATCAAAAACTCCTCGCCGCCCCAGCGCACCACCAGGTCCTCTTCTCTGAGTGCGGCGCGCAGGCGCTGGGCGATTTCGACCAGCACGCTGTCACCGGCGGCGTGGCCGTAGCCGTCGTTGATGCGCTTGAAGTGGTCGATGTCGATCAGGAACACGCTGCCGCTGAGCTTGCCCTGGTCGGCCAGGCGCTTGATGGCGGCCTGGAAATGCCGCCGGTTCGACAGCCCGGTCAGTGGGTCACGCTCGCCCTGCACGCGCAGCGCGGCATTGCTGCTGGCCAGGGCCAGATTGGTTTTGCGAATGCGCTGGTAGGCCAGGCCCAGCAGCACGCTGGACAGCAGCACGCAGCCGCCCAAGGCGGCCCACAGCCGCAGCCGCAGATCGCGCTCGCGCAGCTGCTCGGCCTTCAAGCTCATATCGCGGTTGAGCAACTCGACTTCTTTGGCGCGGCGTTCGTCGTCGTAACGAGCCTGCGTTTCCAGCACGGCCTTGCGGGTGTCGGCGCGCAAGACTTGGTCAATCAGCGTGCGGTACTGGTGATAGGCATGGGCGGCGCCGTCCAAATCAGCGGCCCCTTCCAGATAAATGCCCAGCTCCTGCCAGCTGCCCGCCGCCGAACTCTTGGCGCTGCGCTTTTCATCAAAGTCTATCGATGCCAGCACATCGCGCTTGCCCTCGGCCACCCGTTTGAGGCCGATCTTGGCGAGGCCACTGTTGGCGCGGGCGAGCGACTCGGTGGGCATATCCTTGGCCGACTGCGCCAAGGGCAAGGACTCTTCGGACAGCCGCAACGCCGTTGCGTAATCGCCTTGCTTGAGGCTGAGGTCCGCCAAGTTGGACAAAGCCAGCGCCAGCATATCGTCGGCACCGCTCAACCTTGCGCTTGCCACGGCGGCCAGTTTGGCTGCCCGTGCCAGTGCTTGCTTGCCTTGCTCGGCGTAGATGATGCCCTGCATGGTCTGAATCGAGTTCATCAGCGAGGGGTCAGGGTCACGCTCGGCCTCCAGCAACGCTTCGCTGATCGTCTGTTCTGCGCGATCGAGCTGTTGGGCCTGCACATAGAGGTCGGCCAATGCCGTCAAGAGGTCGGCGCGGCGCCAGGACTTCTGAACTTTGTCGGCCAGCTGCAGAGCGATGTTGACATGACTCAAGGCGCCATCCAAGTCGCCGGACTCGGCCAGCAGGCCACTCATCAGCGAATGCGCGCGCAGCAACATGATGGGGCTGGTGTTGGCGAGCGTATGTGCCGGCAAGCCGCTCAGCTCCTTCTTGGCGGGTGCGAGTTGCCCCTGGGCATAAAAGCGTCGGGCCAGCAGCAGCTGGCGCGCCAACTTTGCATTGTTCTTGTGGGCCCCTGCGGGCCAGTCGGCCATGGCCTTGAGCATGGCTTCGAGCACATCTTGCTGATGTGACCTCAGGCTCAGCCCGCCACGCAGCCACAGCAGCTCGAGCAGCTCCTCGCTGCCCGCAGCCAGCTTGGGCTGCAGCGCCAGCAATTCGCGCTCGTGCTTGGCCTGCTGAAGGTTGCCATCGCGCGCAATTCGCTCCAGGACGGCCGTGACCGTCTGATCTGGTGCCGGCTGCGCGTTCGTCAGGGGCGCTCGGGGCTCAGGCTTGCATGCGCTCAAGCCGGCCATGCCAAGTGTGCCAAGTGCCAGTGCCAGCGCCATTACCAGCGCCATTACCAGCGCCAGCAAGCTGCCGGCCACGCGGCTGCCCACGGATGACCGTGCCGCTTGGCTGCTTGGCGGGGTGACTCTGCTCATTGGCTTTGCTATCGACATCATTGCGACCGACTTGATGACCCACACGACGGCCGGATTGCTAGGCCCCGCGACTAATTAACGTCAACCGGCAGCAGTGTAGTGAAGCCCGGGCCTGCAAAACGCCCGTTGTCGCCGTTTGGCATCGGCATTAGCCCGCAGTGCGCACCGCGGCGCGCTGTGCTTGGCTTCGCCGTCAAGGCTTTAAAAGATATTGACTATTCATAAACAATAGAAAACAATCGATCAAACAGTAGCTTGATCATTATGCGCATCTCCAAATCACAAACCGAGAAGAACCGGCGGCTCGTCATACAGACGGCGGTGGACCTGATGACGGCCCAGGGCTTCGAGGGCACGACGATGAAGCAGATCGCGCGCGCCGCCGAACTGGGCGACGCGACGATTTACAAGTACTTCCCCAGCAAGGAGAAGTTGGTGCTGGCCTATTTTCAGCAGGCGGCGGCGGATGCCTTGGCGGACATCGCCAAGACGCCGGGCCTGGCCAGCTTCACGCTGCAGGAGCACATGCAGTTGTTGATCGATGCCTTGCTGGAGCGGTTTTTGGCCGACCGCGAATTTGTGGCACTCGCTCACAAGCTGGTGGCGGGCGCGCCCTTGCTGCTGATGGGCGACGACTTGCCCGGCAAGACCCTGCTCAGCCAAGCCTTTGCCGAGCTGTTGGCGCAGGCCGAAAGCAAGGGCGAGATCGCCCCCTGCGGCTTCAAGCCCAGCCTGGCGGCGCTGCTGGCCGACGGTGTGTATGCCATCACTGCCTATTGGCTGCGCGATGACTCCGAGGAGTTCGCCAACACCACCCAGATGGTTGATCTGAGCCTGGGCCTGCTGGTGCTGACCCTGCACAGCGGCGTCATCAACAAGGCGCTGGAGTTGGGCGGCTTCATGTTGCGCAGCCAGCTCAGTCGGCTGCTGCGCGATGGCCACGGCTTGCTTGACCTGCTCAAGCTGGCGCGCATGGGGTTGGGCGGGGTCGGCAAATGAAGGCTGGGCAGGTCTTGAAAACCGCGCTGCCCGCAGCCAGCCGCATTGTGCTGGCGCTACCCGGTGCCGACTTCGCCGACAGCTACCGCTTCGCCAGCGCCCGGCCCGAGGCCTGCGCGCTGGCGCAGTTTCTGGCCCTGTTCGCGCGCACGCCGGGCTGGATGAAATTGATGATGGACATGCGCAACCGGGTGGTGGGCCATGTCGGGCTGAAGAACCTGGGCGGCATGGCGCTGCGCGATCCGGCCAAGCCGGCCGCGGCCTACAAGGTGGGCGAGCGGGTCGGCATCTTCACGCTGCAATATGCGGATGAGCGCGAGGTGATTCTGGAGGACCGCGACAAGCATCTGCATGTGCAGCTGTCGCTGTTCAGGCTGGGTGCGGACGAGTTGCAGCTCAGCACCGTCGTGCATATCCACAACCGGCTGGGCCGCGTTTATATGAGCGTGGTCGGCCCGGTGCATGGGCTGATCGTGCCCTTGATGCTGAAGCAGGTATCGAGGCAGGCCGGCCATGTCTGACGCGCCCCGCACCGGCCGGCTGGCGCGCGGCGCGATCGCCGGCATGGCGGTGGCGCGGGCCGGCGCTGCGCAGCTGGGCCACAAGGCGGCGGGCCTCACGCGCTCGGCCGAGCTGGGCGAGCAGGCGCGGTTGGCGCATGAAGTCAAGCTCGGCCGCATCCTGTTCGGCGCCATGAACCAACTCAAGGGCACGGCGCTGAAGGCGGCGCAGCTGCTCAGCATGGAGCTGGGCTTTTTCCCTGAGGCGATGCGGGCGCAGCTGGCCCGCGCCCATTACCAGGTCACGCCGCTGAACCGGGCGCTGGTGATCAAACTGCTGCGTCAGGAGTTCGGGCGCGGGCCGGACGAGCTGTTCGCCCAGTTCGAGCCCAGCGCCTTTGCGGCCGCCAGCTTGGGCCAGGTGCATGGCGCGACGCTGGCCAGTGGCGAGGCGCTCGCGGTGAAGCTGCAATACCCGGGTATGGCCGCCTCCATCGGCAGCGATATGGCGATGTTGCGCACGCTATTGCAGACGCTGGGGCGCGGCTCGGCCAGCCTGCCCAAGGCGGCCATCATCGAGCGCGTGCTGGCCGATATTGAACTCAAGCTGGCCGAGGAGCTGGACTACAGCCAAGAGGCCGAGCAGCTGCGCTGGTTCCGGCAAGCCTATGCCGCGCGGCCCGATCTGGTCGTACCGCAGACCTTCCCTCTGTTGAGCAGCAAACGGGTGCTGGCGATGCAGCGTCTGGCCGGGTTGCATCTGAATGAATGGTTAGCGAGCCAACCCAGCCAGACCCAGCGGGACCATTTCGGGCAAGTCTTGTTCGATACTTTTGTGTACAGCCTGTTCGTGTTGCGACGACTGCAGGCCGACCCTCATCCGGGTAACTATTTGTTCATGGCCGACGGCCGGCTGGGCCTGTTGGATTTTGGTTGCACCAAACAATTCAGTGCCGCGTTCTGCGATGGGATCGGCCTCGCATGGTCGGCCTTGCTTTGTCGGCCGATTGATTTGACGCGCGTGCAGCAAGCCTATCTGGCCCTCGGATTGATCGCGCCGAGCTTGAGCTCAGCTGAATTCCGTGAACAGTTGATGCCGGCGCTGGCCGCGACACAGGCTTGGCAGACGGCGCCCTTCGGCGCGGCGGACTATGACTTCGGCCTGCTCCCGGACTTGCCCCGGCCCGAACCGGCGCTACAACAACAGGCGGTTCGATATCTGCATTCGCTGGCACCCGAGTTGCCCTTTTTTGATCGTGCTTACCTCGGGTTGCTGCAGATGCTCAAGGCGCTGCGCGCGCGCGTGCGCACCCGCAACCCATGGATAGGCTCAAACGTAACGTCCACTCCATGAGCACACCGACAGAAGTCGCAAACCTGTTGAGTGGCTGTCATGAGCGCAGGGATGCCGCCCCGGTGCGGGTGTTGATCGCCACCGCTGGCAGCCACGGCGATGTATTGCCCTTTGTGGCGCTCGGGCAAGCGCTGGCGGCGCGCGGCCGAGAAGTGCTGCTGTTTGCCAACCCACATTTCCAGTCCATGGTCGAGCAAGCGGGCTTGCGCTTCGTGGCCATCGGCACTCAGCAGGACTACCAAGCGCTGTTCCGTGCAACAGCCGCCGCCGACTCGAAACTAGCCTTTGAGCTGGTCGCGCAGGAGCTGGCCAATCTTGGCCCGGTCTACTACCAAGCCATGAAGGCCGAGCTACGACCAGGGCGGACGATCAGCATCGGTAACTCGTTGCTGTTTGCCGCGCGCTTGCTGCGCGAAACCGACGGCGTGCCCTGCGTCACCGTGCATCTGGCGCCGTCGGTATTCCAGTCCGACGTCGCGCCGGCGCGGCTGGCGGCACGCTGGATCAAGGCCAGCAGCCCGGCCTTGTTGAAGCGCTTGGCCTGGTGGTCGTTGGACCGATTCTTCTACGCGCCGCACTTTGCCGCCCCCTTGAACCGCTGGCGTGCCGAGTTAGGACTCGCCCCGCTGCGGGAAATTTTCCGTGCCTGGATTCATCAAGCCGATCTTTTGCTGGCGCTGTTCCCGGACTGGTTCGCCGAGCCTCAACGTGACTGGCCCGCCGGCTTGGCCTTGACCGGCTTCCCGCTTTACGACCATGGCGAACATGTGGTCGTGCCGCCGGCCTTGCAAGAATTTTTGACAGCGGGCTCTGCGCCGGTGGCTTTTTCGCCCGGTACCGCCTCGGTCGGCAACCAGGCTTTCTTCAAGGCTTCCGTCGACGCATGCCGCCTGGCGGGCGTGCGCGGCATCTTGCTCTCGCACTTTCCCGGGCAAGTTGGCGAGCTACCGGCCGACATGATCCAGGTCGATTACGCGCCCTTCGGCGCCTTGCTGCCCCACCTGGCCGCCTTTGTTCACCACGGCGGCATCGGCAGCACAGCCCAAGCGCTGCGAGCCGGCGTGCCGCAGCTGATCTGTCCGCTTGCCTATGACCAGTTTGACAACGCCCAGCGCGCCGTCCGCGCCGGCGTGGCCATTGAGCTTGCGCCCAAGCAATACACGGCGCCGGCGGTGGCGGCCGCCTTGCAGCGGCTGATGGTCGACCCCTCTGTACGTGCCAATTGTCGGCAGGCCGCCGAGCGCCTCGCCGCCCAAGGCCCGGGTATCGAGCGGGCTTGCGAGCAGATCGAATCCCGTTTGATACCCCTGCTGAAGTCTCCGCGGCCACCCCCAAGTAACTGACTAATTGTTGCTGACGCTGTTGCCGGCTTGGCTCGCTCCCACCCTACAACAACGCACGCATCACCGCACTCGGCGGCGGCTGGTCCATTCCAGCGCGCCGACGGTCCGCCAGAAAGCTGGCAAGCGATTTAATCTATTGAAACCCGACGCCATGCCCAACCCTGACGCTTACCTCCCCCCCGGCCAGCGCGAAATTGACGCGTTCCCCCGCTTCGGCTTGACTCAATTTGCGACCCGTTTTCCAGCTCAAATCGACACTCTCAGACTGCAAATTGGCGGGGAGGTCAGGACGCCGATCGAGATCGGCATGAACCAACTGCGGCAATTGCCTCAACTGGAGTTGATTGCCGATTTTCATTGCGTCACGACCTGGACGCACAAGGGTCTGCAATGGAGTGGCGTACGCTTTCGCGACTTCTACCAGCAACTGGTCGTGCCGTTGGCGGGCCCGGCGGACACGGCAGTTTTTGTGATCCTGCGCGGCCAAGATGGCGCGCGTGGGTGCTCGGCGCTGGAGGATCTGCTGGCCGACGACGTGCTGTTGGCCGACCGCTTGAATGGTCAAGCTTTGGGCGTCGCCCATGGCGCACCGCTGCGTTTGCTGGCGCCGGCCCATTACGGCTACAAAAGCGTGAAGCATTTGGCGCGTATCGAGTTCCTCAGCAGCAGAGCCAACTACCGCCCAAGCGGCTTTCGTTTCATGGACCACCCCCGCGCCAGGGTGGCGCTGGAGGAGCGTGGACGGTGGTTGCCGAACTGGCTGTTGCGCCGGCTTTACCGTCCGCTGATTGGCCCCACCGCCGCGCGCTTTGAACAAGCCTTGGTTGATCGAAAAACATAGGCAAAGCCTGGGCCACCGGTTCGCCGCCGACCCGGGAAAAAATTGGGGTCAGGTTCATTTAATTTCGGCCCAATAAATGAACCTGACCCCATTTAAAGAACCCATTGAAAGAATTTTGGGTGCTGCCAATGAATGGCTTCGCAGCTGAGCGGCGGCCCCGGCCCGATTTTTTCCCATGCCTGACTCAGGCGAACTTGCCAAGGACAGCGATGCAAACCACAGCCCTCACAGCCCCGACAACGCGCATTTGGATCGGCCATTGGCTGATGGCCGTGGCGGCGCTGCACACCTTGTTCGCCTTGCTCGCGCTGCACCAACCGATTTTGAGCCTGGTGCAGCGCGGTCTGTTCGACGCCGTCGGCCAAGACCCCATGGCGGCGGCCACGGTCTGGTTTGTGTTGTTCGGCGCGCTGCTGGCCCTGCTGGCCCTGGCCATCACGCCTTTGGAGCGCAGCGGCGATGGGCTGACCTTGCGGCGGCTCGGGTGGGGCGTGCTGTTGCTCAGCGTGTTGGGCGTGGTGTTGATGCCGGTCTCGGGCTTTTGGCTGGCCTTGCCGGCCGGCATCGCCATGCTGCGCCGGCGGCCGGCTGTTGCGCGCACCTAACTACCTAGCCACAGCGCGATTCAGCGGCGCGGCTGCCGGCACAATGCAGCTGCGCCGGGTTGGCGAATTGGGCTTTGCATGATCAAGATCGAACCAAGTGCTGAGTGTGGAAAGCGGCTGCGGCGCGCCGGTGTGCTGCTTGCCTTGTTGGGCCTGTTGTTGGGCCTGTTAGCCCTGGGTACAGCGGCGCCGAGCTGGGCACAGGCCCTGTCGACCGGCAATACGCCGGCCGCCGAGAGCCGCGCTGAGGTGATCGCGCCGGCCGATATTCCGGCCCGCGCCGACGCCGATGAACAACTGATCGGCACCGTCGTGCGGCGCGCCCAAAGCACCGACGCGGGGCGCCGCCTGGAGGAGGCGCTGGCCGAGCGGGCCGAGTCCATCAAGCGCCTGACCGAACAGTCCAGCAGCAATGCGCTGGCCTTGCTGTCGGTGCGCCGGCTTGAAAGCTTGCGTCGGCATTGGCAATTACATGAGCGGGAGATTGCCCGCACCCGGGCCGAACTGACCCGTGTGATGCAGATGCGCTCGGAGGACGCCGCCGACCTGGCCGCCCGCCGCAACACCTGGCAAGCGACCCGGCTGACCGCGGCCGACTCGGCGCCGGCGCTGGTGCAGCGTGTGGATGAGCTGATTGCGCTGGCGCAGCAGGGCGAGGCCGACCTGGCCGGCCCGCTGACCAAGCTGTTGGAGCGTGGCCGCACCGCCAGCGCCCTGGCCGCGCATGTGCAGCACATGGGCAATGCCGTGTTGACCCGCATCGATGATCTGGACCGGCGCTTGCTGGTGATGGACGCGCCGCCGCTGTGGCAGGCCGCCGCCAGCGATGAAGCGACCGAGCCGGTCAGCGTGGGTCTGCGCAGCAGCCTGGAGATCGAGCGCGGCTTTGCCCGTGACCACGACGCCAGCAGCGCCAAGCTGCTGCCGGTCTTGGTGTTGCTGGCGCTGGCGCTGTTGCCGGCGATGTTTTGGCTGCAGCGGCGCGCTCAGCAAATGGTCTCCAGCGGCCAGGCCAGCGCGCTGGCAATGCAGGCGCTCTCAAGGCCGCTGGCCGCTTGGTTGGTGCTGGTGGCGCTGGGCGCCATGGTGTACGACCTGCAGGGCCCGATCATGCGCCAGCAGATGGTGATGCTGCTGGCCTGGGTGCCGGTGCTTGCCTTGCTGCAGCGGCGCATCCCGCCGCAAGTGGGGCCCTGGGCCTATTTGAGCGCGCTGTTCTATTTCTTGAACGTGGTGGCCTCCTTGTTTGTCGGCAGCCTGCTGGTCTACCGGCTTGGCTTGCTGGCGCTGAATGTGTTGATGCTGATCACGCTCGGGCTGCTGGGTTGGCGGGCGCTGCGCGAGCCTGCAGTCGCTGAGACCGCTGAGACCGCCGAGGCAGACGACGAGCCGGTGGCGTTCAGTCCCGCGCCGGCCGCTGCCGCCGAGGGCCGGAGCCGGATGCCGAAATGGCTGCCGGCGGCCTTGCTGCTGCTGGCCTGCGCGGTGTTGCTGGCCTCGGCCATGTCGAATGTACTGGGCAATATTTCGCTCACCACCATGCTCACAGGCGCCGTGCTGGATAGCAGTTATGCGGCGTTGGCGATCTATGCCGGCGCGACGGTGTTGGCGGCGCTGATGCAAGTGGTGCTGGCCCGGCCCAAGGTGGCTCGGCTGACCCAGCGCCATGTGGTCACGCTGCTGCCCATGGCGGTGCGCCTGGGCCGCCTCTTGCTGCTGGCGGGGTGGGTGATCTATGCCTTGCAGGACTTCCGCATCTACCGGCCGCTGGCCGAGCTGGTGATGGCGACACTCAGCTTCGAAGTGCCCCTGGGCGGGCTGACGCTGAGCCTGGGCAGTGTGGCGGCTTTTGTGGTGGCCACCTGGGCCTCGTTCTGGATTGCTCGCGGCGTGCGCCGGCTGCTCGCCGATGACGTGCTGCCGGCGCTCAAATTGCCGCTCGGCGTGGGCCAAAGCGTGGCCACCATCAGCTATTACTGCGTGCTGATGTTCGGCCTGCTGACGGCGTTGGCGGCGGCCGGCTTCAAGGTCGGCGAGTTGGCGATCGTGTTCGGGGCCTTGGGCATCGGCATTGGCTTGGGCCTGCAAGACGTGGTGCGCAACTTCGTCGCCGGTTTGATTCTGATGTTTGAGCGGCCGATCCGGCCCGGCGATGTGGTGGACGTGGCCGGCCTTACCGCCACCGTGCGCGACATCGGTTTGCGCGCCACCACCTTGACCACCTTCGACGGCGCCGATGTGGTGATGCCCAACGGCATGATCCTGGCCGACAAGCTGGTCAACTGGACGCTGACGGGCAATAGCCGGCGCATCAATATCGACGTCAGCACCGGCTACGAGGTCAGCCCGCAGCAGACCATTGCGATGCTGATCGGTATTGCGCAAGACCTCGACGGCGTTGCCTCCTTCCCGCCGCCCTCGGCCCTGTTGACCGGGCTGACGCCGGGCGCCTTGACCTTCAATGTGCGGGCCTGGACGACGCAGCAGGCTGACTGGGTGGCGGTGCGCAGCGCCTTTGCAATGCGCATCCGCGACGCCTTTGCCGAGGCCAATATCACCGTGCCGCTGCCGCAGTTGCATGTGCGCACGAGCGACGGCGGCGCGCTCGGCGCGCTGGGCCGCGGCGTGCCTGCGCCCGCCGGCCCCACGGCGGTTTGAGCGTGGCCACACTCAAACCTCGGGCGCTCGTGTTGCCCGGGTTCGGGGGGCCATCCCCTCCATCCCCTCCATCCTGGCTAAAAAGTTCTTCCAAGCCGTTGCCAAAGTCTTTGGACCGCTTGTGTACCCAAGCAATTTGAGCCTGGATGGAGGGGATGCAGGGGATGAAGCCAATGAAGGCGAGTTCAGCAGCGCTGGGTCGACATTCCAAATTTCTCGAACGCGGCTCCGGTATTTTTTCACGCCTTGGTCGGCCTTGTCGCCGGCACGGCTCAACTGGCAACAGGCGCTTACATCTCTTTCGTTTGGCGCCGCCCTGGCCTTGCATCCGCTCCCTACAGTCCACAGCCATGCGCAGCCCTTCCGCTTGCGCCGGCTTTTTGGAGGTCGATGTATGCGGCACTTGTGTTTGTTTTCTGAAGTCCCTCGCCAGCGCGCTCAGCAAGGCCGGCGGCCGGCCTTGCTGGGCGCGCTGGCGCTGGCGGCAGCCGCGCTGATGAGCGCCTGCGGCGGTGGCGGCGGCTCGGCCGATGCACCGAGCCCGCCGGCCACGCCGGCCAGCCCATCGCCCGCTCCCACGCCCACGCCAACGCCAGTCGTCGCCAAGCCCAGCAGCCGCGAGGAGGCGATGCGCTTTCTGATGCAGGCCAGCTTCGGCCCCACCGAGGCCAGCATCGCTGCCGTCATGGATAAAGGTTACGAGCCCTGGCTGGAGGAACAGTTCGCCAAGCCCGCCAGCGCGCACCGGCTCAACTGGGACGCCTCGGACGCAGCCGCCCGGGCGCTCAAGGCCAGTGACTCGGCCGGCAGCCGCGAGGTGCTGGACTCCTTCTACAAGGTGGCCATCACCGGCGACGACCAGCTGCGCCAGCGCGTTGCCTACGCCTTGTCGCAAATCATGGTGGTGTCGATGGCGCAAGACAATGTGGGCAACCAGCCGCGCGGCGTGGCGTCTTATCTGGACACCTTGTCCGCCAACGCCTTCGGCAATTACCGCGAGTTGCTGGAGCAGGTCACGCGCCATCCCGCAATGGGCTTGTACCTGTCGCATCTGAAGAACCAGAAGGAAGACGCCAAGACCGGCCGGGTGCCGGATGAAAACTTTGCGCGCGAGGTGATGCAGCTGTTCTCGATCGGCTTGATCGAGCTGAACGCCGACGGCAGCCCTAAGCTCGACGCCGGCGCCCCCAAGCCCAGCTACACCGGCGAGGACATTGCCGGCATGGCCAAGGTCTTCACCGGCTTCAGCTGGGACGGCCCCGACACCGCGGACGGCCGCTTCTGGGGCTGGTGCCCCGACTATTGCGAGGCCGACCGCGGCCTCAAGCCCATGCAGGGCTATAGCCAGTTTCACTCGCTCAGCGAGAAGCGATTCTTGGGCAAGGTGGTGGCCGCCCAGACCAAGGCCGACCCGGCCGCCAGCCTCAAGGTGGGCTTGGACGCGCTGGCCACGCACGCCAATGTTGGCCCCTTCATCGGCCGCCAGATGATTCAGCGCCTGGTCACCAGCAACCCCAGTTCCGCCTATGTGGGGCGCGTCTCTAAGGCCTTCGGCAGCGGTGATATGAAGGCCATGGTCAAGGCCATTTTGCTCGACACCGAGGCGCGTGATGCCACGGTGGCGGCGCAGGCCAGCTTCGGCAAGCTGCAGGAGCCGGTGCTGCGCCTAACTGCAGCCCTGCGCGCACTCGGCGCCAGCAGCGACTCCGGCGCCTGGCTGATCGGCAGCACCGATGACCCCGGCAGCCAGCTCGGCCAGTCGCCGCTGCGCTCGCCCTCGGTGTTCAACTTCTACCGCCCCGGCTTTGTCGCGCCCGGCAGCGAAAGCGGCGCCGCCAAGCTGACCATGCCCGAGCTTCAATTGGTGCAGGAAACTTCGGTTGCCGGCTATGCAAACTACATCAAGGGCGGCGTTGCCGGCGGTTTCGGCCAACGCGGGCTGGACTGGAAGGCCGCCCGCAATGACGTGCAGTTTGAGCTGACCGCGCTGGTCGCGCTGGCGGCCAAGCCGACCGAGTTGGTCGAGCAGGTCAGCAAGCAATTGCTTGGGAGCCGCAGCAATGCGGCGCTCAAGGCCGAGCTGGTGGCGGCGGTCGAATCGGTCAAGCTTGACGCGCTGAAGGCCGACGCCAGCAACAAGAAGAGCGTCGACGACCAGTCGCTGAACCGCGCCAAGCTGGGCGTCTATCTGGCGCTGGTGTCGCCTGAATATTTAGTCCAAAAGTGAGATGGTGATGAGCGCTAACTTCAACTCCCCTGCCTCCCGCCGCGCCTTTCTGGCCCAGGCCGCCCGCTTCGCCGGCTTGGGTGCTGCCGCGCCGATGGCGATGAATCTGGCCGCCTTCGGCAACGCCAGTGCGCAAACCGCGGGCGACTACAAGGCGCTGGTCTGCGTCTTCTTGTTTGGCGGCAACGACGCCTTCAATATGGTCTTGCCGACCGATGCCGAGTCTTGGAACGCCTACAGCCAGGTGCGCAATCAGGCACCCGAATCGATCGCCCTGCTGGCCCCCGGCAGCGCGCCGCAAATGGGCGCCGCGGCCGGCTCGCCCGAGCGGCTGGGCGGTGTGCTCGCCATCAACCCCATCACGTCGCAGAGCCGCAGCTTCGCCCTGCACCCCAGCATGGTTGGTGTACGCGACCTGTTTGCCGCCGGTCGCTTGGCCGTCTTGCCCAATATCGGCCCGCTGGTGCGGCCCACCGCCAAGGCCGATCTGAAGATAGCCAGCTTTGCGCGCCCGGCCGGCCTGTACTCGCACAACGACCAGCAGTCGACCTGGCAGGCGCTGACGCCCGAGGGCGCCACGGTGGGCTGGGGCGGGCGCTTCGCTGACCTCTTGATGGCCGGCAACAGCCAGCCTATCTTCAGCGCCATCTCGGCCGGTGGTAACGCGGTTTTTTTGAGCGGCCAGCAGGCGCTGCAGTACCAAATCAGCACGCGCGGCGCGATCCGTATCGGCGGCAGCGACAGCAGCTTGTTCGGCTCCACCACGGCGCTGGAGCGCATGAAGACCGTCATGCGCGGAGGCCGCGGCAACGACATGATTGGCCGCGACCATGCGGCGGTGGTCAGCCGCTCCCTGGCGGCCGAGGCGCTGATCGGTACGGCCTTGCCGGCGGCAAATGCGGCGCCCTACGGCACGCCCGGCCTGGCCAATGGTGCGGCCGATCCGCTCTTGCAATACGACAACCCGCTGACCGGCGCCAAGTCGAATAACTCATTAGCTCAGCAGCTGCAAGTGGTGGCACGCACGATGGGCGCACGCAGCGCCTTAGGCGCCGGGCGGCAGGTGTTCTTCGTCAGCCTGGGCGGCTTTGACACCCATGACGGCCAGAACCGCGCCCAAGCCGACTTGATGGCCAAGCTGTCGCAGGCGCTCAGCTATTTTGACAACACGCTGGGCGCCATGGGCCTGCGCAACAACGTCACCACCTTCACCGCCAGCGACTTTGGCCGCAGCTTCACCAGCAATGGTGACGGCACCGACCACGGTTGGGGCAGCCACCATTTCGTGATGGGCGGGGCGGTCAAGGGCCGTGAGTTCTACGGCAAGTTCCCGGTCGTCGGCGTGAAGAACGCCAAGAACAATGATTTCGACAGCAGCGCCAATCAGCTCGGCAATGGTGTGCTTCTACCCGAGACTTCGGTCGAGCAGCTGGGCGCGACGCTGGGGCGGTGGATGGGCGTGAGCGATGGCAACTTGGCCGACATCTTTCCGAATTTGAAGAACTTTGATGCGGGCAAGCGGGATTTGGGGTTTATGGGCTGAGGTCGGGCAAGTGCCGAGGGTCCGCAAGTGCCGAGGGTCAAGCGCAAGTGCCGAGGGTCAAGTCTTTAATCGGGCAAGTGCCGAGGGTCCACCAGTGCCGAGGGTCAAGTCTTTAATCGTTAGGCAAGTGCCGAGGGTCAGGCAAGTGCCGAGAGCGGAATGCCGAGTGCCGAGGGTCAAGTTGAGTGCCGAGGGTCAAGTCTTTAATCGTTAATTTGTAACCCAGGAAACACCAATCGGCGGTAAGTGGAACGCAGTCCTTCATCATCCAGTTGCGAGGGTTCTAGCCTTCTTGATCAACTGACTTACCCGCCCAGCCGTCAACCCCAATTCAGCCGCCAGCGCGGCCATGGTGATGCCTGAACGCTCATGCGCCATTCGCAGCGCCTCCTCCTTGCTGCCGCATCGCGCTATCCAATCATTCAGGGCCAGCGGCTTGCTACGTTGTGCCCTCGGTACCTCAGCGTGGGTAGCCAGTTTGCCCTCGATCTCCAACTGCACTCGGTCAATGAAGTTCTGCTCACCCAGATAGATTTGCTGCTTCAAAGCGTCGTCCCATAACCGCTGATCTGGCGCGCTGGCCACCAACGCTGCATAGGCCTTGGCAGCCTTGGCATGATCGCTGGCGTGGCGCACGGCACGACCCAATATATAGCCGTGCAGCTCGTTCATATCCAACCAGGCCGGAGCCTGTTCCAGCCCGACATGTGCGCGATAGCTCGACCACGGCCAATCTGCCGGAGAAGCCACCATTGCGGCGCGAACGGGATTCAACTCCACATACCGGCATAGCTCCATGAGGTAGGAATCCGTGTCCACCAAGATGGCTTTGAACCGTCCCTGGAACAAATGCCCGACCAAACCGTGGTGCCGGTTGAAAGCTTGCGTGTAGATGCCGTTGATATGGCGCATCAGCAAAGAAAGACTGGCCTCGCGCCGCGTGGTCACTACCAGGTGGTAATGATTTCTCATCAAGCAATAGGCCAACAAACTGGCGTCGTAACGTTCCAGCCCTTGCGCCACAACGCTCAAAAAGCGTACGGCATCAGCATCGACTTCAAAGATCAACTCGCGGCGGTCGCCGCGCGAGGTGAGGTGATACGTCGCTCCGGCGAACTCGATGCGCAATGGTCGGCTCATGGAATCGTCTCCAGTGACAGGTGAGAGAGAACGCAGGAGAAGATAGATTAACGATTAAAGACTTCCCTCGGCAATGACCAATGACCAAATTAACGATTAAAGACTTGACCCTCGGCAATGGGCCCTCGGCAATGGGGCAATGGCCCAATGGCCGGCAATGGCCCCAATGACTGGAATTAACGATTAAAGACTTGACCCTCGGCAACTCGCAATGGCGTGGCCCTCGGCAATGGCTCTGGAATTAACGATTAAAGACTTGACCCTTGGCACGCATGCTTACCCGCCCAGCCGTCAACCCCAATTCAGCCGCCAGCGCGGCCATGGTGATGCCTGAACGCTCATGCGCCATTCGCAGCGCCTCCTCCTTGCTGCCGCATCGCGCTATCCAATCATTCAGGGCCAGC
>NZ_JANNMI010000082.1:0-21886 GCF_031397715.1 Roseateles sp. | reverse complement strand
ATGCACTGATCAGTGATGGCGCCCGCGATCCGCTCTCGGGCAATGCCGTGCTGAGTGGCATGGCGGTACAGATCACGGCCGCCTAGGGCAAAAAAACAATAAAGTGCTCGACAAGCCCATAGATTTCGTGCCATACTAGCTGGATAGATACGCACAAGACCGTTTCTTCAAGGTCTTCAATCTGCAGCCCCGCCGTACGTACGCTTCATTCGTCGCGCTAGGCTCGCTTCAGTTTCAACTCCCCGTTTGACTGTTCTTGAGTGTTTCTGTCTTCGCTGGTCTCGCTTTGTCGCGAACCACGAAGTATTTTTTATTTTGTTCAAAAGGAACACATCATGACAACAATGCAAACTGGCACCGTGAAATGGTTCGACGACGGCAAGGGCTTCGGCTTCATCACGCCTGAAGACGGCTCCAAGGACCTGTTCGCTCACCACAGCGAAATCCGCAACAACGGCGGCTTCCGCACTTTGGCCGAAAACCAAAAGGTTGAGTTTGAAGTCAAGCAAGGCCCTAAGGGTCTGCAAGCTTCGAACATCCGCGGCCTGTAATAGGCTCCGGGGCAGCGCGCAAGCGCTGCCACCAAAAAGGGTTGGCGCGAAAGTGCTGACCCTTTTGTTTTAACTGTTTTGTTTGACCTGTTTTGAATTTGATCCCCCAAGATCAAACGGTTTTGCCCCCAACAAAACCTCGGTGCCCCATTGCCCGCCAATGCGCCACCAGTTCTACCTTGCCAAAATAATTACAAACCTAGGCAAGCAAGAAGACGAAGAAAAAAATAGGTCGGCCCATTGAGCCCAGCACCTGTCAAACGCCCACCAAGCCAAGGCAAAGCCACTACCGTCGTTTGAGGCCACGAAGACTCACGACCCAATGCGCGACCCCCGATCACGCAGTCAATTCAAAATCTCCCTTCGCCATATCGCGCCGCGGCATCGCCATGGTGCACACCTCTCTCATAAAAATGCAAACTACAAACAGCATTGAGGTGGGCAAATATCTTGTCTCACCCATGATCAAACCTCAAGCCGATGGCAGTTTCGCTGCCTCGGTCTCAATACGCTCAGGACGTGGCATGGCCAGCCATGACCGCGTGATGCGCTTCACCCCGCGCTTTATCAGCCACCGGGCCGCCATCCGCTACGCCACGGCCGAAGGCCTGGCCTGGGTGCGCGCCCACTGAAGCAATAAAGAAAGCTGGCCCTGCTTTTTGCAAGGCCAGCGATGCGAATTCAGCGCCCGCCGTGAGGCGCAAGCCAGCTGCCAACCGGCGCTTGGGCCAGGGCCCTGACCAAGCCGTGAAGACGCTCAAGCTGAGCCGGTGAAGCGTTGCTTGCCTGCAGCAAGGCCGCCATGCAGGCCGCTTGCTGTTCAACGCTCGACTGCTTGGACCCCCGCCCTTCCAGCGCGTCTTTCATCGCTTTGAGCTTCAGCAAGCGGCGCGCCGCCAACATCTCTTCCGAGGCGGGCAAGTCCAAGCCAGCCTCCAGCTGCAGCAGCGCCTCGTCCAAATTGGCGTCTGCCGGCGCACGGCGCGCCAGCGCCTGCTCCCACGCTTCGGGCAGCGCAGGTAAAGCGGCCCAGCGGGCGGCAAATTCAGCCTCATCAAGACGGGCCTCTGTGCCTTCAGCCAACTCACACAAAGCCAACTTGGCGGTCAGCGCCTCGCACTGGGCCTGCCAAATCATCTGGCTGCGCCCGGCAAGTATCTGCAAGGCCAAAGCATGCGCGGCCTGCAAGCGGCCGTCCAAGGCGTTGGCTTGATGGCGAGGCAATTCGCCACCTTGACGCCAAGCACGGTCGACCTCGTCCAAGGTGCGCCGAATTTCGGCGTCGGCCGTTTCGGCATTGAGCGCCTCCAAGCGCGCCAACAACGTTTCGTACTCAGCCAGGCTGGCTGCCAGCGCTTCATCGCGGGCATCAAAGGCGGCCGAACGCTGCGTAAAGACGGCATCGGTGGCGGCCTTGAAACGAGCCCACAAATCATTCTCGGTCGAACGTGCCAAGGGCAAACCGCGGGCTTGTTGCTGCCATTCGGCTTGCAGATCGCGCACCCGTTGGGTCAGGTCGCGCAGCTGCGAGTTTTCGCGCAGCTCTTGCAGCAAGGCCTCCGCACGCTCGATCAGCAACAAGCGCTGCGTTTCAGCGGCACGCCGAGCTCGCTGCAGCGGCGCCTCAATGCGTTCCAGGCTGGCACGCTGGCGCCGCAACAAGGCATCGCGGTTGGCCAAGGGCACCGTGTGTTCAAGCGGGCCCAGCTGGCGCCAGGCCAGTTGGAAGGCGGACAGAGCGCGCAAACACTCCTTCCATTGCGCGCTGGCCGCCTCGCCCAACGGGGCGCTGGCGTCACTCACGCCAACGCCGGGCAAGGCGTCAAGCTGATTCAACAGCAGCTCGCGGCTGACCAAATTGGCTTCGCGGGCGAGTTTCAGCTCGGCCAGTTGGGCGGCGACCGGCTGGTTGGCGGTTTGCATGGCAGTGTCGAAGCGCTGCCACAGCGCCTGGCCGGCTCCGGCGCTGAGCCCGTCAACCTCCTTCCAGCGCTTGCGCAGGGCCTGAATGGCCTCCCGATGCGCCTTCAGATTGAGCTTGGCGACGGGCAGGGCTTCGACGTTGGCATCGGCTTCGGCAGCTTCAGCGGGCACGGTTGCCCGGGTTGTCCGGGCCAGTTCCTCGGCCTCGGCCACCAGGGCATCGAGCGCAAGCGCGCCGCCCCATTGCTCCCAGTCGCGCAGCCGGTTGCGCTCGGTCAGCAGGGCGTGCTGGCGCGCGCGTGCGTCGTCGGGCAGCGAGGCGGGGTTGACGCCCTGCAGGTGTGCGTCAATTTGCTGCAGCAACTGCTGCAGCTCGCTCAATTCACCGCCCGCGAGCGCTGCCTCGGCCTGCGCCAACTTGGCCTCGAAGGCTTGAATTTGTTCCGGCCGGGCGGCGCTTGCAGTGGGGCGGTTGCGAGGAGTGGCCGTTGGCACCGGCTCAGCGTCAACCGGTGCAAGCGCTCGCAGGCTTTGCTCGAAGCGCTGATTCAGCAGCCGCGCTAGGCCGGCGTCGGCCAGCGGCTGCATGGCTTGCCACTGTTGCAGTGGCTCCGCCGTCTCCAGACCCAGGCCGTCCAGCCAGATCAGGCGCGCCTCGATCTGGGCGCCAGCGAGCACAGCCTGCTCCAACCGCAAGGCGAGCGCGGCGCCGGTCGGCTGGCCGCTCAGGTCGGGGCAGCGCTGTTGCAAGTCCAGCAGCGGCTGAGGCTTCAGCTCGCCCGGCCGGCCGTTGGCGACGGCCTGCTCGGCGGCCAGGCCCCAGGCACTCAGCCCCTGGGAGGCCTCGGCGGCCCAGCGCTGCTGCTGTTGTTCAAGCTCGCTGCGCTGGCGCAGCTGGCTGTTCAAGGCGGCGCTCAAGGCGTTGAACTGCTCGACCTGCAGCGGCTCCAGCAGGGCGGCATCAAGCGCCAGCCAGGCGCGGTCCAGATTGACCAGCACGTTGATGGGCAGGTCCGCCTGCGCGCTCAGCTCGGTCGCGCTGGCGATCAAGGCCTGGGCCTGCGCGCGGGCCTCGCGCTGCACGACGGCGGCCTCCAGCCGGCTCTTGGCGAGGCGGTGGACGCGGCGGTCGGAATTGCGGGCCTCGCGTTCGGCCTGCTTCAGCGCGGCCTCGCCGGCCAGCGCTTCGACGGCCGCCAGCTTGATGTCCAGCAGCGGCGCCGCCTGCAGCAGCGCCAGCAAGGCGGCGTCGTCGCCCCGTGCGGCTTGCAGGCGCGGTGCCCAATCGGCCTTGGCGGCTGCGAGCTTCTGGGTCTTTTGGGCGGCTTTCTCGGCCGCTTTCTGCTCGGTGATTTGCTCGGCGACTTGTTTTGCTTGACGTGTCTGGGCCGGCGTCGGGGCGGACTGTTTGCCAGCAGGTTTGGTCGTTGCGGAGGCGGCATTGCGCCCGAATTTCTTGAAAATCCAGCTCAGCATGGGGTCGCGGCGCCGGGCGCCGGTCAGGTTGGGGGTTGGTCGTCGGACACGCAAGGCGCGCGTCACCGGCAGCAGTGTAGGCGCAGGGCGCGCCCGGTTCGCTGCCGCACAGCCAAGCAGGCCCCCGACGATCAAAGTGGTGTTCCCGTTGACGGGTACAAGGCGGCTCCACAGTCACAACACCGAGGTCCCAGGCGATGAGTTCCATCATTCACAGCGTGGCCTACCGAGATGGGCAAGCCCTTGGCGACATCGCCATCGACGAGCTCAGCGGAGTCATTCAGGAGCCCGGCACTTTCGTCTGGCTGGGCCTGCACGAGCCGGACGACACCTTGTTGCTGAAGATCCAGACCGAGTTCGGCTTGCATGAACTGGCCATCGAGGACGCCCACCACGCCCACCAGCGGCCCAAGATCGAGGCCTACAGCGACTCGCTCTTCATCGTGTTGAAGACGGCGCAGTTGGAAGCGGGCCAGGTGGTCTACGGCGAGACGCACCTGTTCGTGGGCCCGAACTTCCTGGTTTCCGTGCGGCACGGCGCTTCGTCGAGCTATGCGCAGGTCTTGCAGCGCAGCGACGCCGGCATGAAGGGCCTTCACAGGGGACCTGGTTTCGCCCTGTATGCATTGCTCGACTTCGTGGCCGACCACTATCAACCCATCGTGGCGCAATTCGAGCGCGACTTCGAAGCCATCGAGTCCGACATTTTCAATGACCAGTTCGACCGGCTGGTGATCGAGCGGCTGTACGTCCTGAAGCGCCATCTGCTTGAGTTGCGCAATGCCGCCTTGCCGTTGGCGGAAATCAGCGCCGAGCTGATGCGCCTGCACGAAGACCTGATCCCGAAGGAGTTGCGCGCCGATTTTCGCGACAGCCAGGATCACGTCTCGCGGCTGGTCGGGCTGATCGACGGCATGCGCGACATGCTGACCACGGCCATGCAGGTGAATCTGGCGCTGGTGGCCAACAACCAGAACGAGGTGGTCAAGCGTCTGGCGGGTTGGGGTGCGATCCTGGCCATCCCGACCGTGGTCTTCAGCCTGTATGGTATGAATTTCGAATGGATGCCGGAGCTGCGGTGGCGGGCCGGCTATCCGGTGGCCGTGGCGGCGACCCTGCTGAGCTGTGTTCTCGTCTACCGGCGGCTGCGTCGCGCTGGATGGGTCTAGTGTGGTGTTGCACACTAGCGCGCAGATCCGGACGCCAGTTGATGTGGCGTGCGGATTTGCTTGCGCCTTGGCCGTCTGCCCTCTGAAGGAGAGCGTCATGATGAAGTTGTTGTCGCTACGAAACTGTCCTTTGCCCCTGCTGGTGGCGGCGGCGGTGACGGTGGCGATACCGCCCCGGCGCCGGCCGCTCAACTCAGCATCCTGCGCAGCGATCTCGGCAACCCCTGGGGCCTGGCCCAGTTGCCGGACGGGCAATTTCTGATCACCCAAAGAACCGGCGGCCTCGCGCGTCCGGCTGCGGACGGCTCCGGTCCGCTGACCGCCATCAGTGGTGCGCCCCTGGTGGTTGCCAGCGACCAAGGCGGTCTGCTCGATGTGGCGCTGGACCCGGATTTCGTGGGCAGCCCCTGGGTCTATCCGACCAGCGGTGAAGTCTGGGTCAGCGAGCATGGACCGGAGGGCGGCGACGAGATCAACATCGCGCGGGCCGGAGCCAACTACGGCTGGCCGGTCAAGAGCTATGGCTGCGACTGTGGAGGACTAACTGCAGCCGCTCGTGCATGAGATCAAGGTCCGCCGCGCCGACCTGTTGTCGGACTGAGTCAGGGCTTGGGTGGCGGCAATGCCTAGGGAGTGCAAGCCGGATGCCGTTTGCTTCGGTACTTAGGGATAGGAGGCCCTGTTGCTGAAGGCTAGGCTGCGGCAAGGGTCAGGTCTTGCTTGATTCACTTACAGGGAGGGCTGATGGCGACCGACCACCCAGAGGCCGACGGCAAATTGCAAGGCGGCGAGGACAAAGTTCAGGAGGCCTTGAAGGCGATTCCCTATGTGGGCGGACTGCTGGCCTATATGGCCCGGCACATGGGCATGTTCAGCGCTTCGTTGGCCTTGCTGATCTTGGTCATCCTGCCGTTGCTGGTGCCGGTGCTGATGTCGGCCTATCTGCGGCTGCTGCCGGATGAACTGCGCATCGCTTACTCGCAATGGTTACTGGGACCGCTGGCGGTGGATCAGCGAGTGACCCGCTTGGTCGACAAGGCGGTGGCGACGGTCGTCAGCGACAACAATCTGCGGCTCGATTTTGTGCAGCAATTCCAGCAGGTGTGGGTCAAGGACGGTGATTGGCGCTCGCCGGTCTTTGCTTTTCCTCTCTCAGAAAAGCAGGAGTTCAACCTGGATTTCTCGGCCCACGCGCTCCCGAGCCGGTCCGCCTGCACCGATGTGCTCAAGATCAAGGCCGCCGAAAAGGCGTTGACCGAGAAGGGTCTGTTCACCATTAGCGTGCTCGGCAAGAGCTACCCGATCGAAAGCATCAACGAACCGACGCCGCTGCCTTTCGGCGAGAACTTTTGGGCCATGGCCAAGAACGAACTGGACCTGCTGCGCAAGGAAAGAGCGGCCAAAGTCCAGGTGGTCTTGAATCTGGACGTTGCCCGCGCCGCGCTGGAGTGCTATCCCATTCGCAGCACCCTTTTGATCACCGTGAACAAGACCCTCACGGCTCACAGTCTGGAGCAGATCGATGCAAGCAAGCCGGTCGAAAAATCCAAATAGCGGGCCGGCTGCGGTGCTTGCGCCTACCGGCCTGCGCTTGACGATTTGGGCGCTCGGGCTGCTGGCGACCGGCCACGGCCACGGGCAGAGCCTGCCGAGCATTCAACGCGATCTGCGCATCGAGACCATCGACTTGGTCGGCGGTCATCGTGTCAGGCTTTTGTCCGTACCACTGCAGCAGTTCGACCTCCGCGTGCTTGCCACCGCCCCGGTCCTGAAGCAGGGCAGCGCGTCGGATGCCAGCCTGTTGGGGCTGAGTCGATTGCTGAGCATGGGCGCCGGCGCACGTCCGGTGGCCTTGCTCAGCGGTGGCTTCAATCGCGAGGATCCGCTGGACCCGGTCGGCGCCCTGATCGAAAACAAGAAGAGCTATGCGCCGCTGTCGATGGCAACGAAGAGCCGGGGCTCCATGGGCCGAGGGTATTCGCTGTCCGGCCTGCTTTGCATAGGCCCCGCCAACCAGGTCTCGATTGAATCGGTCGATAGTTTTCAGGACAGTCGCGGCGCCTGCGCCTGGGCCCTGCAGGCCGGACCGGTGGTGGTCGAGCGCGATGGCCGCGATGCCATATCCAAGAAAGTGACCGGCGTGTCCCATCGGCTGATTGCCTGCGAACCGAGAAATGGGGGACGGAGCGTCGATTTTTACTGGTTCGACAGCATCAGTCTGCTTGATGTCGAGCAAGCGCTGAAGCCCCGCTGCAGCAGTGCCTTGAACTTGGCCGGGGCCGACCAGGCCGGCATCTTGCTGGTGGCGTCGGGGGCCGCCGCCGGATCGGTCAATGTGCCTTTGCCCTCGATCCTGGTGATTCAACCCAGATCTCGATGATCGGGGTCGGCGCATTCTTTGAGTGCCGATGCGTGCCCCCAGACCTGTCGCTTCGCGCCCGAGGGGAAAAAGAAACACTTGGGGCGGCCCGGCGCTTGTTGAAAGTGCATGGCCGGGTTTGTGCCGCCATTGGACTCGCCCCAGCAACTCGGTTTCGCTTGGGCCTGCAAACGCGTCGCCTGAGTCAAGTCACTGTAAACTTAACCAGTGATTTCGAACCAAGCACCGACCCCCACCCGTTCGCAACTGACGCGCTTGATGAAGATCTGGTCGTCGGCGGCCTGGCCTTGCCGGGATGCGCTGGAGCTTGAGCTGGTGGCGGCGGGCTGGGCGCAGCTGCGGGACGAGGCGGAGGGTCGTCAGACGCTGCGCCTGACCGAGCTTGGCATTCAATCTGTGGCCGAGGCGCGGCGGCGCAATCAGCGTGCCTTGAGTGCGCATGACGCCTTGGCCGGGCGGATGGCGCGCGAGTTGCTGTGCGGCGGGCGGGTGGTCTGGCGTGAGTTGTCTCTGCGGGCGCAGGCTCAGCTGTGCGGGGGTGATGAGGCAGTGCAAAGCGAGTCGGAAGCGGAGTTTTCGCTGGAACCCTCGGCCGCTCCACCCGCCACAGCGACCGGCGCCAATCCACAATGGCGGGTGGCGCGGCCGGATCTGTTTTCGGTCCGCAACACTTCGGTGGAGGACTATCTGCAGCCGTTCGTGCATGAGATCAAGGTCAGCCGCGCCGACCTGCTGTCGGACCTGCGCCATGCCGCCAAGCGCGACTCTTACCAGTGGCTGTGCAGCGAGTGCTATTACGTGTTTCCGGTCGGCGTGGCCGAGGCGGCGGAGATTCCAGCGGCCTTCGGCGTCTGGGTGCTGCACGGCGCCGTGGAAGATGGGCGTTTGGAGTTGTTGCGGCCGGCGCGTCACAAGTCCTGCAAGCTGCCATTTTCGGTCTGGCTGGCCTTGGCCAAGGCGACGCCGCTGCGGCTGGAGGACGAGCCGGCGCAAGGCCTGCTGGGCGCACCCGTCGCACCCAGCGGAGGCGCCGCGCTTTGACACCCTATGCGGTCGCGGTGCGGGCGCTGTGCGAATTCACGGCCAAACAGGGTGATCTTGATCTGCGCTTCACACCCGCACCGAGCGCCCAAGAGGGGATTGCCGGTCATGCCTTGGTGGCGGCACGACGCCCCGCTCATTACCAAGCGGAGCTGGCTTTGAGCGGGCAGTACCGGGACTTGCTGGTACGCGGGCGGGCCGACGGCTTTGACGGCGTGCTGGGCCGGCTTGAGGAGGTCAAGACCTTCAAGGGCAAGCTGGATCAAATCCCTGCAAACCACAGCGCCCTGCACTGGGCTCAGCTCAAAGTCTATGGCGCCCTGCTTTGCCAGACACAGGGTTTGAACGAGGTCGAGCTGGCCCTGGTCTATTTCAATATCAACTCGCAGCAGGAAACCGTGCTGACACAGCGCCACGCCGCGGCCGACCTGCTTACGCATTTCGAGCTGCTGTGCGAGCGTTTCCTGGCTTGGGCACAACAGGAGTTGGCGCACCGGGCAGCCCGCGATGCGGCCTTGGCGGCGCTGACCTTCCCCCATACCGAGTTCCGCAGCGGGCAACGCAACTTGGCCGCCGCCGTCTACCGGGCGGCGCAAACCGGCCGCTGCTTGATGGCCCAGGCGCCCACCGGCATCGGCAAGACAGTGGGCACGATTTTCCCTTTGCTGAAAGCGTGTCCGGGCCAGGCCTTGGACAAGCTGTTCTTTTTGGCAGCCAAGACTGCGGGGCGCGGGCTGGCGCTTGGGGCCTTGCAACTGCTCAAGCAGGGCGCCACCGAGCTATTGCCCCTGCGGGTGCTGGAGTTGGTGGCACGGGACAAGGCCTGCGAGCACCCGGACAAGGCCTGCCATGGTGACTCTTGCCCGCTGGCACGAGGCTTTTACGACCGGCTGCCCAAGGCACGGGCGGCAGCCATGGCCGCAGCGGCTGGAGCGCTGCTGGACCGCGCGACATTGCGTGAGGTGGCCCTGAGTCAGCAAGTCTGCCCTTATTACCTGAGTCAGGAGCTGACGCGCTGGAGCGATGTGATCGTTGGCGACTACAACTATTACTTCGACATCAGCGCGCTGCTGCACGGCCTGACGCAGGCGAATCTCTGGCGGGTGGCGGTGTTGGTGGACGAGGCGCACAACCTGGTCGAGCGCGGCCGCAAGATGTACACGGCGGATTTGAATCAGGCCGATTTGCGGAGCATTCGCGTGTCCGCGCCGGCGCCACTGAAAAAGCCACTGGACCGGCTGCATCGCGGCTGGAATGAATTGGCCAAGGGGCAAACCGAGCCCTACCAAGTGCTGGACGGCTTGCCGCTCAAGTTTCTGGCCGCTTTGCAGCTCGTCAATGCGGCGATCGCCGAATACTTGGCCGAGCACCCGACCGAAGTTGATGCCGCGCTGCAGGGCTTTTACTTTGAAGCCTTGCACTTCGCACGCATGGCCGAACTCTTTGGTCCGCACTCATTGTGTGATTTGACCAAGCATCCGGCCGGCCTGGCGCGACCCAGCGCGCTGCTGTGTTTGCGCAATGTGGTGCCGGCGCCGTTTCTTGGCCCTAGGTTTTCCGCCGCGCGCACGACGGTGCTGTTCTCGGCCACCTTGCAGCCCATGCAATATTTTTCCGATGTCTTGGGCCTTCCTGCGGACACCGCATCGCTTGAGGTGGCGGCGCCCTTCAAGCCCGAGCAATTGCGCGTGTCGGTGGCCGACCACATCTCAACCCGCTTCCAGCAGCGCGCGGCCTCACTGCCGGCCGTGGTGGACCTGATGGCGACACAGTTCAGCGCCCTGCCCGGCAACTACCTGGCATTCTTCAGCAGCCATGACTATTTGCAAGCGGCCGCGGCCTTGTTCAAATCCAAGTGGCCGGAGATCACGATCTGGCAGCAAACGCGGCGCATGGCGGAACAGGAACAACAAGAATTTCTGGACCGCTTGACGGCGGACAGCCAGGGCATTGGCTTTGTCGTACTCGGCGGCTCATTTGGTGAGGCGATCGACCTCCCCGGCAAACGATTGATTGGTGCGTTCATTGCAACGCTGGGGCTGCCGCAAGTGAATCCGGTCAATCAACAGATCAAATTACGAATGGATCAACTGATGGGCGGCGCCGGCTACAACTACACCTATCTTTACCCTGGGTTGCAAAAAGTCGTGCAAGCGGCCGGGCGGGTGATTCGCACCGTCAGCGATCAGGGTGTGGTTCATCTGATGGACGACCGTTTCGGCCGCCACGAGGTGCAGGCTTTGTTGCCGACTTGGTGGCAGCTACGTTCGCGCGGACCAAGAAGAACTTGAGCTTATAGGCCCTAAGGCTAGGCGACACTAGATTGGTTCGGCTCGACCGTTGTTGTCTGCCTGAATGCAACCGGAGACTTTGATGAACCACCACAGCCCGCTCTATCAATGGCTTTGCAGCCACAGGCTGCTTTGCTTTTTGCTGCTGACCGCTGGCTTCATCGGTTTCGGCGTGTTGTCGCTTGACCTGGTTCGATTGGTGAGTGCAAATGCCGGATTTTTGCTGACGCATGGTTGGGCGGGCCTGATGGAGGGGGGCTTGATGCAACTGCTGGAGCTGGCGGGCAAAGCCTTGGCGGCAATGGTTTGCTATATGGTCTTCAAGCTTTGTGAACATGCCTTGCTCGATCGTCTGGCGCACTCGGGTGTGCGGCGGCGGCCTGACAGCAACGCCGCCTCAAAGCCGGTTTAGTGCAGTCCTGAGTTCGTCGCGCAAATTTCGCAGGCCCAGCAACTCTTGATCGGGCGCTTGCAGCGCCGGCCAAAGCAGCGCGACCAGCGCGCTCGCGCTGGCGTCGATGTCAATTTGCCGACCGGCAATGACGACCTCCCACAGCATATGTTCCATCGGCCCGAACACCAGTGAGCGCAGCAGGCGCAAAGGAATATCACTGCGCACTTCGCCACTGGATTGGCCGCGCGCCAGCAGATCCATCAAGGGGGCGGTATAGCGCCGCTGCAGCTCGACAAAGGTTTCGCCCAATTCCTGGCCTTTGGAGCGCCCCTCGGACAGCACCAGCGCACACAGGCCGGTGCCTTGAATCAGGAATAGCCGCAGATGGGTGTGCACCATGAACTCCAGTTGCACGCGCACCGGCGCCGAGCGCGGTAGACCGGCCTCGATGGCGGCAATGATTTCGTCATACCAATCGCCAATCACCCGCATGCAGAGCTCTCGTTTGCCGCGGAAATAGGTGAACACGGTCGCCTCTGAGATGCCCAGGCGTTGCGCAATTTCGGTCGTGGTGGCGCGCTCGAAGCCGCGCTCGGCCAGGACCTCGCGGCCAACGCGCAAAATGTCGCGTACGCGCTGCTCGGCTTTGGCGCCAGCGGGCGCGCGGCGTTGCGGCGGCAGTTGCATGGGAGGGCTAGCGTCTGAATGGCGGGTCACGGCCGCTATTCTGCGCATAAATTGAGTAAAGCTCAAGTCATCCTTGCTTCTGGCGCCGCGCTGGCTTATTCTTCGCCCTTCACGCATCGATCTCGATTGATGCAGAGGCTTGTTTATAGATTTTGTGAGCTGAACTCATTTGGCTTGAGTGGCAGCGCTTTTGGAGACACCATGCCCGCTCTCAGCAGCAAGCTCAATGCCCGGTCCGCCGATTTCAAGTCAAACGCCGAAACCATGCGCGGCTTGCTGGCCGACCTGAATAGCCGTTTGGAAATCATTGCTCAGGGCGGTGGCGACGCAGCGCGCGCCAAACACCTGTCGCGGGGCAAGTTGCTGCCGCGTGACCGGGTGGAGATGCTGCTGGACCCCGGCACGCCGTTTTTGGAGCTGGCGCCGCTGGCCGGGCTGAATATGTATCTGGATAAAAATGGCGTCGGCGCCGCCCCCGGCGGCGGCATCATCGCCGGCATCGGCCGCGTCGCCGGCGTCGATTGCATGATTGTCTGCAATGACGCAACGGTGAAGGGCGGCACCTATTACCCGATCACCGTCAAAAAGCATCTGCGTGCGCAGGAGATCGCGGCCCAGAACCGCCTGCCCTGCGTCTATCTGGTCGACTCCGGCGGCGCCAATCTGCCTAACCAAGACGATGTGTTCCCGGACCGCGACCACTTTGGCCGCATCTTCTTCAACCAGGCCAATTTGTCGGCAGCCGGCATCCCGCAAATCGCCGTCGTGATGGGCTCCTGCACGGCGGGCGGCGCCTATGTGCCGGCGATGAGCGACGAAACCATCATCGTCAAGAATCAAGGCACGATCTTCCTGGGCGGCCCGCCGCTGGTGAAGGCCGCCACCGGCGAGGTGGTGACGGCGGAAGACTTAGGGGGCGGCGATGTGCACACGCGCTTGTCCGGCGTGGCCGACCATCTGGCCAATGACGATACCCATGCCTTGGCGATTGCGCGCCAAGCGGTGGCCAGCCTGAATTGGCGCAAAGAATCGCAGTTGCTGATGCAGGCGCCGCGCCCGCCCTTGTTCGATGCGGCCGAGCTGCACGGCGTGATCCCGGTCGATACGCGCAAGCCCTTTGATGTGCGCGAAGTCATCGCCCGTGTCGTCGACGGCTCCGAGTTCGAGGAATTCAAGGCCCGCTACGGTGCCACCCTGGTCTGCGGCTTTGCCCATATCGAGGGCATGCCGGTCGGCATCATCGCCAACAACGGCATCCTGTTCACCGAGAGCGCCAACAAGGGCGCGCATTTCATCGAGCTGTGCTGCCAACGCAAGATCCCGTTGGTGTTTTTGCAGAACATCACTGGCTTCATGGTCGGGCGCAAGTACGAGAACGAGGGCATCGCGCGGGCCGGCGCCAAGATGGTGACGGCGGTGGCCTGTGCTCAGGTGCCCAAATTCACCATCATCATCGGCGGCAGTTTTGGCGCCGGTAATTACGGCATGTGCGGCCGCGCGTTCTCGCCGCGCTTCTTGTGGATGTGGCCGAACGCGCGCATCTCGGTGATGGGCGGCGAGCAGGCCGCTTCGGTGCTGGCGACGGTCAAGCGCGACGGTATCGAGGGCAAGGGCGGCAGCTGGACGGCCGCCGAAGAGGAGGCCTTCAAGGCGCCGATCCGGCAGCAATACGAAGACCAGGGCCACCCCTATTACGCGTCGGCACGCTTGTGGGACGACGGCGTGATCGACCCGGCCGACACCCGCCGGGTCTTGGCCCTGGGCCTGAGCGCGGCCCTCAATGCGCCGATTGCCGAGACCAAATTTGGCGTATTCCGGATGTAACGCGTAAAATGAGCGTAAAAACTGATTTTGGTACACATCATGCGCACGAATATTGAAATCAATGATGATTTGATGGATCAGGCGATGAAGTCAGGCGCCTTCAAGACCAAGAAGGATGCGGTCGAGGCAGGCCTGCGCTTGTTGGCGCGGCAGGCCGCGTACCGGGAGATCTTGGCCTTGCGGGGCAAACTGCGCTGGGACGACGCGCCGCGCGCCGCTGAACTGATCTTGAGCGAGCCCGATGCGGCTTCCCGGGCGCAGCCGGATGACGCTTCGGCGCCGGACCCTCGATGATTCTGGTCGACTCTTCGGTCTGGATAGACTTTTTCAACGGCCGCGAGACCGTCGGCGTGCGCCGTTTGAGCGATTTACTGGAAGATGCCGGCGCCCCGCTGGCGCTGGCCGATCTGGTCTTGTTCGAGGTCTTGCGGGGTTTTCGCGATCAGCGCGACTATCTGGCCGCCAAGCGGGCCTTGGGCGCGCTCGATGTGGTCGACATCGGCGGCGAGGACTGCGCCTTGCATGCCGCCGAGCATTACCGCGCGCTGCGCGTCGGCGGCTTCACCGTCAACAGCCCGGTCGATGTTTTGCAAGCCAGTTTCTGTATCGAAAATGACCACGCCTTGCTACATTCGGAGCGCGACTATGACGCGATGGAGTCACTGCGCGGGCTGAAGGTCTGGAGGCATTGATGCAGTTTTTCGGAGCATGCCTGCATGGCTGAGTTGACGATCAGGGCCCACGCGCTGCTGCTCTCAGCGGGCCTCGCCTGCCTGTTCGCAAGCCCGCTGCATGCCGAATCGCCGATTGACGCTTCGACGCTGCACAAGGACATTCGCGAGGCCGTGCTGCGCGTGCCGGTCACCGTGCAAGACGCGTTCGGGCGCGAAGTGGCGGGCAGTTTACTCGTCACGACCTTCAAGCCCAAAGGCGTGGGGCCGTTTCCCTTGCTCATCATCAGCCACGGCCGCAGTGGCGACAAGCGCAGCGAATATGCACGGCAGCGCTTCGAGTCCGCGGCGCGGTTCTTCGTGCGCAAGGGCTTTGCGGTCGCGGCGCCGCTGCGCCTGGGCTATGGCGAACTCGCACCGCTTGGCGACCCCGAGAACAGCTTCAGCTGCGCCAGCCCCAGCTATGCGCCGGCGCTGGCCGCTGCCGCTCAGCAAATCGTCGCCGTGGCGCAAGCCATGTCGACCCAGATCGATGTCGATGCCCGTCGGCTGGTCTTGGTCGGCCAGTCGGTCGGCGGCATTGCCAGCGTGGCGGCGGCGGCTTTGCGGCCACCGGGCTTGGTGGCCACGATCAACTTTGCCGGTGGCCATGGCGGCAGACCCTCCGAACATCGTGGGGAGCCCTGTGAAGCGCCACAACTGAAGCGCCTGTTTCAAAGCTATGGTGAGTTCAATGCCTGCGCCGCTGCACCCGTCCCGACGCTGTGGATCTACACCGAGAACGATATGTACTTCGCCCCGCACCACAGCCGTGAATGGGCCGAGGCCTACCGCAACGGCGGCGGCCTGGTCGATTACCGGCTCTTGCCCGCCATTGGCGACGACGGCCACCGCCTCTTCGCCGCTGCCAACGATGTCTGGCAACCCTTGGTCGACGAATTCTTGGCTCAACAAGGTTTCAAGCAGCCCGGCACATTGAAGCCGCCGCCGAGCACGGACTACGCGGCCCTGAAAGATGTGGACGCGCTGCCGCTGAGCTCATGGTCTGCCCAGGAGAGTTACAAGAAGTTCCTGATGGCCAAGCCACCCCGAGCGTTTGCCATCGGCAGCGACGGTGAATTTGGCTATGCAACCGGCGAGGATGTGTTGTCGCGTGCGCTTGGCTTTTGCCAAAAGCGCAAGGGCAAGCCCTGCCAGTTTTACGCCGTCGATAACAACGTGGTTTGGAGATCCGAATGAGCAGCCAGAGCAACTATCTGACCATCTCGGTACAGCGCGAAGGCCCTAACGGCCAGATTGCCCGTGTCAGCCTCAAGCGCCCCGACGTGCGCAATGCCTTCAATGAAGTGGTGGTTGCCGAGCTGACTGCCGCCTTTGCCGCTGTTGGGCAAGACCCGGAGCTGCGCGTTGTCGTGTTGGCCGCCGAGGGCAAGGCTTTTTGCGCCGGCGCCGACCTCAACTGGATGAAAGCGATGGCTGGCTTCAGCTGGGAGCAAAACCATGCCGATGCGGCCCTGCTGGCCGAAATGCTTTGGACGATTTACAGCTGCCCGGTGCCGGTGATCGCACGGGTGCAGGGCGACGCCTATGCCGGCGGCGTCGGCCTGGTGGCGGTTTGCGATGTGGTGGTGGCGGTTGAGACGGCGGGCTTTTGCTTGTCCGAGGCCAAGCTGGGCCTGCTGCCGGCGACCATCAGCCCCTATGTCGTGCGCGCCCTGGGCGAGCAGGCCTCAAGGCGCTACTTCCTGACGGCCGAGCGTTTCAGCGCCGCCGAGGCGCATCGCTTAGGTCTGGTGCAAGAACTGGCCACGACCGACAACCTGGACGAGAAAGTCAGCGCCCTAGCGGCCGCCATCGCCGCCAACGGCCCGCAAGCGGTGCGCGCCTGCAAACGCCTGGTGCAAGACGTCGCCCATGTGCCCGTCACCCCTTCGCTGCGCGATGACACCGCCCGCCGCATCGCCGACATCCGCGCCAGCGCCGAAGGCCGCGAGGGCGTGCAGAGTTTTTTGAACAAGAGTCGGCCGGCCTGGCTCGCCTGATGTTGCAAAAATTTCCCCGATGACAACTTCTCCCCAACAAGACTGGCAGCAGCGCAGCTTGGCCGCCGTCTGGCACCCTTGCACGCAGATGGCGCGCGCTGCCCAAATGCCGCCGCTGGCGATTGCACGCGGCGCCGGCCCCTGGTTGTATGACTTTGATGGTGCGCGCTATTTCGACGCCAACAGCAGCTGGTGGGTCAATCTCTTCGGCCACGCCGATGTTGGGCTGAACGACGCGATCAAGGCGCAGCTCGACACCCTGCCCCATGTGATGCTGGCCGGCTGCACCCACGCGCCGGCGGTACGTTTGGCGGAGCGTTTGAGCGCGCGCACCGGCGGGGCCTTAGGTCATGTGTTCTTCGCCAGCGACGGCGCCAGCGCGGTCGAAATTGCGCTCAAGCAGAGCTTTCACAGCTGGCGCAATCTGGGCCGGGACGACAAGCGCGAATTCGTTTGCCTGAAGAACGGCTATCACGGTGAAACGATTGGTGCGCTGGCCGTCACCGATGTGGCGGTGTTCCGCGACGCCTACGACCCGCTGCTGATGCGCGCGCACATCGTCATGTCGCCCGACGCCCGGTTTGCTAACGAGACAGCCGCGCTGACCGCGATGCGCGATTTGCTGGCCGAGCGCAGCGCCAACATCGCCGCCGTCATCGTCGAGCCGCTGGTGCAGGGTGCCGCGGGCATGGTGATGTATTCGGCCGACTATCTGCGCAGCCTGCGCCGGCTTTGCAGCGAGTTCGAGGTGCATCTGATCGTCGACGAGATCGCGATGGGCTGCGGCCGCACCGGCAGCTTCTTCGCCTTCGAGCAGACGCTGCCTCAAACACCAGCGGATTGGCCTGATTTCATCCTGCTGTCCAAGGGCATCACCGGCGGCACCTTGCCGCTGTCCCTGGTGCTGACGACCGAAGCCGTTTATCAGGCCTTCTGGAGCGAGGACGTGACGCGCGGCTTCTTGCACTCGCATTCCTATACCGGCAACGCATTGGCCTGCGCGGCGGCGAATGCGGTGCTGGATCGCTTTGATGCCGGCCAACTCGACGCTAACTTGATGCAGGCGCGGCATTTGAAGGATGCGTTCGCGCCGCTGGCCCACCACCCGAGAGTCGAGCATCTGCGCCAACAAGGCATGGTATTGGCCTTTGATGTGAAGGATGCCGGCCCGCGTTTTGCTGAAGCCTTCCATCTGGCCGCACGCTCGCACCAGCTGCTGATCCGGCCGATCGGCAAGACCGTCTATTTAATGCCTCCTTATCTGATCGACGCGGCCACCGCTGCGTTCTTGTTCGAGGCCGTGAGCGCGAGTTTGAACGATGTTGCTTGACCACCTGAAGGCCAAACTGGCCGCCATCGAGGCGCAAAGCCTGACCCGCTTCTTGCGCCAAGCCGAGAGCCCGACCGCGCCGCGCCAGCAAGTTCGCGCTAACGATGGTCGCACGCGCGAGCTCTTGATGTTCTGCTCGAATGACTATTTAGGTCTGGCGGCCGAGCCGCAGATCACCGCGGCCTTGATCGACGGCGCGATGATCTATGGCGGCGGCTCCGGCGCGTCGCCGCTGATCAGTGGCCATAGCCGGGCCCATGAGCAAGTCGCCGAGACCTTGGCCACCTGGCTGGCGCCGCATATCCCCGCGGCCAAGACGCTGGGCTTTTGCACCGGCTATATGGCCAATCTGGCCGTCGTCACCGCCTTGGGCGACGAACAGACCGAGATCTTCTCGGAGGCCTGGAACCACGCCTCGCTGATCGACGGCAGCCGGCTGGCACGCGCGCAAGTGACGCGTTATGCACATGCCGATGTGGCCCAGCTGCGCGGCCTGCTGGCGGCCAGCCAAGCCAAGGTCAAGCTGATCGTCACCGACGCCGTCTTCAGCATGGACGGCGACCTGGCGCCACTGCCCGAGCTGCTGGCCCTGGCCGAGGAATTCGACGCCTGGCTGATCGTCGACGATGCGCATGGTTTTGGTGTGCTGGGCGAGCGCGGCCGGGGCTCGCTGGAGCATTTCAAGCTGTGTAGCGAGCGGCTGATTCTGGTCGGCACGCTGGGCAAGGCGGCCGGCCTGGCCGGTGCCTTTGTGGTGGCCCATGCCACCATCACCGATTACCTCTTGCAGTCGGCGCGCAACTACATTTTTTCAACCGCCTCGCCGCCGGCCGTCGAGCATGCGCTGCTGACCAGTCTGGCCTTGATTGACAGCGATCTTGGCGCAGAGCGGCGCGCCAATCTGCGCCGCCTGCAAGCGCAGCTGCGCGCCGGCATCACGGCGATGCTGCAGACCTACCCGAACTTGGGCTGGCGCTTGGCGCCGTCCGATACGCCTGTGCAGCCGCTGATCATCGGCGGCAATGCCGAGGTGATGGCCTTGGCCGCGCGGCTGGAGGCTGAGGGCCTGCGCGTGCCCGGCATCCGCCCGCCGACCGTGCCCGTGGGCGAGGCGCGGCTACGCATCACCTTGTGCGCGACGCATACCGAGGCCGATGTGAATCAGCTGTTGATGGCGCTGACGTCAGCCGCCGCCGACTTGCAGGCAGGTGCCTTGTGATGATCAAGGGCTATTTCATCACCGGCACCGACACCGAGATCGGCAAGACCTGCATCACCGCTGGCCTGACTCATGCGTTGAGCCAACAAGGCCTGCGCGTGGCGCCGGTCAAGTCGCTGGCCGCCGGCCAGGAGTTGATTGGCGGCCGCTGGATCAATGAGGACGTGCAGCGGCTGCACGCCGCGCAGACCCTTGGCATGACGGCGGAGCAGGTCGGCCCGCTGCAATTCCGCGCCGCCTGCGCCCCGCATATCGCCGCCGCGCTGGAGGGTCACCGCATTGAGCGTGCGCCCTTGCTGGCGGCCATCCGCGCCAGTGCGGCGTTAGGGGATCTGGCCCTGGTCGAAGGCGTCGGCGGCTTCCGCGTGCCCTTATGTGAAGGCTGGGACACCGCCGATCTCGCCGTTGATTTGGGCTTGCCGGTCGTCCTTGTCGTCGGCCTGCGCCTGGGCTGCATCAACCACGCCTTGCTGACGGCCGAAGCGATACGCGCGCGCGGCTTGGCGCTGGCCGGCTGGGTGGCCAACACCGTGGACGGCAGCATGGCCCATCTGACCGACAATCTGGCCGCGCTGGAGGCGTCTCTTGATGCGCCCTGCTGGGGCCATGTGCCCCGCCTGATCGACCCTAGCCCGGCCGCAGTGGCCGCGCATCTGCACAGTTTTCTTCAGTAAATAAGTAAGTTCTGGAATCGCTATTTATGACCCACTCACAAACCGTCAATCAAATCCAGTCGCTGACCCCGACCACCGACGCTGAGCGCCGCAGCACCAGCAAGACCTGGACGGTCAAAGAGGTGGTGGCGCTGTACGACCTGCCCTTCAATGACCTGATGTTCCGCGCCCAACAGGTGCACCGCGAGAACTTCGACGCCAATGCGGTGCAACTGTCCACCTTGTTGTCGATCAAGACCGGTGGCTGCGAGGAAGACTGCGCCTACTGCCCGCAGTCGGCGCATTTCGACACCGGCCTGAAGGCCGAAAAGCTGATCCCGCTGCAAGAGGTGCTGGAGGCCGCGCGCGCCGCCAAGGCCAATGGCGCGACGCGTTTTTGCATGGGTGCGGCCTGGCGCTCACCCAAGCCACGTCATCTTGAAGCGATTGGCGAAATGGTCAAGGAGGTCAAGGCGATGGGCCTGGAGACTTGCTTGACCGCCGGCATGTTGGGGGATGGTCAGGCGGAGCAGTTGGCTGAGGCTGGCCTCGACTACTACAACCACAACCTGGATACCTCGCCCGAGTTCTATGGTCAGATCATCACCACGCGCACTTATCAGGACCGGCTGGATACGCTGGACCGGGTGCGCAATGTGGGGCTGAAGGTTTGCTCGGGCGGCATCGTCGGGCTGGGCGAGACGCGTGGTCAGCGGGCTGGTTTGATCGTGCAATTGGCCAATCTGAATCCGTATCCGGAGTCGGTGCCGATCAACAACTTGGTCAAGGTGGAGGGCACGCCTTTGGCCAACGCTGAGGCGCTGGACCCGTTCGAGTTCATTCGGTCGATTGCGGTGGCAAGGATCACGATGCCGAGGGCGATGGTGCGCTTGTCGGCTGGGCGAGAGGAGATGCCCGAGAGCATGCAGGCGCTGTGCTTTCTTGCCGGTGCAAACTCGATGTTCTATGGGGATAAGTTGCTGACGACGTCGAATCCGCAGGCGGAGGCCGACCGTAAATTGCTGGAGCGTTTGGGCATGCGTTGCGCGACGGAGGAGAAGTTGGTGCCGCAGAAGGCTGATGGCGACAAGCTGTCTTTCCACTCGCACTGAGGTCGGGCGGATTCAATGGGCATTGCTTTGCAGGTTAGGCCCATGCCGGGAGTTCGCCCCGGCGGGCGACCTTCTTTCTTGGGCGTCCAAGAAAGAAGGCAAAGAAACCGCCCCTGCCGCATGGCCCTTCGGGTTCGCTCAGATGCTCAGGTTTACCGGGCCGCGCCCAACTCACTTCGCTACGCTGCGTTCAAACAGGGGGCGCGAAGTCAGTTTTTGAAGTCGCTCCGCGACGCCCGGCAAACCTTCCGCTCTTCGCCCATGCAGAAGGGGAGCCCCGGAATACCAATACGCCTCGCTGCGCATCGGCTTGGGCTGCCTGAAAGTTTTGAGACTCGGCGTTTGGCTGCTGGTGAAGTGTCGCGAGTGAGCTCGCGAACACGTTGGATTTCATGAGGCGCTACGCATCTTTCTTCGAATGGCCGGACAAGGCTCGAAAGGAGCTGGGTGTCGTCGAGGAACTTGTCAAGGCTTTGAATCGCGATCAATTTGCCGGCTATGGCGCACCCGAATCGTTTTCACCTGATCCACCGGACTGTATTTGCACGAACCCGTTAGGTGAAAAAGTCGCGTTTGAAGTCGTAGAGGTAGTTTGTGAAGTCGCCGCGCGCATGAATGCACAGGGCAATGATGTATTCCGGAACTGGGTGCGGGGTGAATTGACCGAACATGTCTCTGGTTTGCTCGCCCAAAAGGATTCCAAAACGTTTCATGGTGGGCCATATGCGAGCGTTGTGGTCTGCTTGTTCACCGATGAACCACTTCTAACCATTGACCGCTTGGAACTAGAACTGGCAGGAAAACTGTTTGGTCCCTACGAACAGGTGGACCGTGCATACCTTGTTGTCTCTTACGATCCATCGACGAAGACATACCCTGTAGTCGAGTTAAATCTTCTGAAATGAAATTCAACCGCATGCTGATCAGTTTTTTCGTTATGCCTGCCGCATCCAATTCTTTAGCGGCCGAGCTGTGTAGGTTGGAGTGCGCGAAAGCAAACTCCAACAACACGGCCGAGTGCTTGACCGGCCGATGCGCAGCGAGGCGTATTGATATTTGGGGTTCCCCTTCTGCATGGGTGAGGAGCGGAGGGTTTGCCGGGCGTCGCGAAGCGACTTCAAGA
>NZ_JANNMI010000045.1:0-4079 GCF_031397715.1 Roseateles sp. | reverse complement strand
AGGGCCTGCGCACAGGCGGCGTTGACGATCTGGCGCGGGTGGCGATCCGCCAGATGCACGATGCCCCAGAGCTTGCGCTGGCCCACGCGGCCCTCGACGGTGAACATCAGCTGGCACAGCCGCGCGGCGTCGTTGCCGATGCCGGCCACGCCGATGGCGATGGCCAGATGCGTCTTGCCGGTGCCGGGTCCACCCACCATCACGACGTTATGCGCAGCCTCAGTGACCGTCGTCGCGCCGCGACGCAGCTCGACGCGGATATCGCACGGAGGCATACGCGTTGGCAATTGGACGGGGACGAAGACTGCGGGTGCAGTCGGCACCACCGGTTTGGGCGCAGGCAAGGCCTTCGGCCTGGCGCCAGCGAGACTCGCTTCGGCCGCGCACACCCAGCGACGCAGCAGATTCGCGTTAATGCCGTTAGCCATCGCGACGGCCGCCAAAGACACGCCAGGCTGCATGCAGGCCGCCACCGCGTTGCCCTTGAATTCGTCGCTATGCAGGCGACGGTGACGGCGGCCATCGACGACTTGTTTGGGCAAAGTGTTCACGTGTCCACCAAGAGAGTTGAGGTGGACACGAGCATGCTATCTGCCTAGCTGTGATTCAAGACGGGATGGCTGGCCGCTTACAGAAGAGCAGCCAATGAGGCTTTGGATTCACGGCGACTGGTGGAAACTGCAATGGGAGCAAAAAGTGCACCCTGACCGTGGCACTCGCGCTGTCTTGAAGAAGAAGGCCGAGTTGGTCACGGAGGTTTACCGCCAATCGCCAGCCGGCCAGCGTGTGTGGGACGCTCATTGGCGCCTGTACTGGCAAGCTCACCAGGACAAAGCATTTCAATCCTTCAAGGCATTGATTCCTGGCCTGATTCCACCGAAGCGCGGCAGGAAGGCAGCGCCAGCCGCCTAGACCCTGCGCAACAACACCCAGGCCCGCCACTGTGCGGGCTTTCTTGTTTCTGGCTGGCGCTGGTGGCCTGCTATTTGGTGCAAAACCCTGTACCGCTGGCTACATGGTGGCTACATGAGCCCCAGAAACAACAAAGCCCAGAGGGTTAGTCCGGGCTAAGTCGTTGATTTTATTGGTGCCGGAGAGATGAATCGAACACCCGACCTTCTCATTACGAATGAGCTGCTCTACCGACTGAGCTACACCGGCATCAAGCCTGAGATTCTAACCTCGGTTCTGGTCGGCTTCCAGGTGGTAGGCAGTGACGCGCTCGACTTCCTTCTTTGAGCCCAAGACCACGGCCACTCGCTCGTGCAATTGCGTGGGCTGCAGGTCCAAGATGCGCTGGCGGGCGTTGGTGGCGGCACCGCCGGCTTGCTCGACCAGGAAGGCCATCGGGTTGGCCTCATACATCAGGCGCAGCTTGCCGGCCTTGTTAGGCTCGCGCTTGTCCCAGGGGTAGAGAAAGACACCGCCGCGCGTCAGGATGCGGTGCACGTCAGCCACCATCGAGGCGATCCAGCGCATATTGAAGTCTTTCGCGCGCGGCCCGGTGCTGCCGGCCAAGGCTTCGTCGATGTAACGCGTTACCGGGGCGTCCCAGTGGCGCATATTCGACATATTGATGGCGAATTCCTTGGTCTCCTCCGGGATCTTGACGTCTTCGCTGGTCAGCACAAACGAGCCTTGTTCGCGGTCCAGCGTGAACATCGCCACACCTTGGCCGAAGGTCAAGACCAGCGTGGTTTGCGGGCCGTAGACGCAATAGCCGGCCGCCACTTGCGCGGTGCCGGGCTGCAGGAAGTCGTCTTCCGACACGCCCTTGCTGCCCTCGGCTTTTTTCAGCACCGAGAAAATGGTGCCGATCGAGACGTTGACGTCGATATTGCTGGAGCCGTCGAGCGGGTCGAACATCAACAGGTATTCGCCTTGCGGGTAACGATTGGGCACGATGTGAATGCCTTCCATTTCCTCGGAGGCCATCGCCGCCAGATGGCCACCCCATTCGTTCGCCTCGATCAAGACCTCGTTGGCGATGATGTCGAGCTTTTTCTGGATTTCGCCCTGCACATTTTCACTGCCCGCCGTGCCCAGCACCTCGCCCAAAGCGCCCTTGGTCACGCTGATGGCGATGCGTTTGCAGGCGCGCGCCACCACCTCGATCAAAAGCCGCAGTTCCTGCGGGATTTGGCCATGTTGGCGCTGCTGTTCGATCAGATATTGGGTCAGGCTGATGCGTCGCGTCATGATGATGGGTAGATTAAGAGTTATGGGGCGGTGACCGAAGCCAGCGCGCGATCTGTGACTTCGCGTACATCATTGGACAGGTCGGTCTTGGCCGCGACGCGGCGAATCGCCTCCAGCGCGGCGCTGCGATAGGCCGGCGCTAAGCTGCTCCAGCGGTCCATCACGCGGGCCAGGCGGCTGGCAATTTGCGGGTTGATTGCGTCCAGTGCCAGGACTTGTTCGGCCCAGAACACATAACCCGCAGCATCGACGCGGTGGAAAGCGGCCGGGTTGTACATGCAGAGCGAGAAGATCAGGCTGCGCGCACGGTTCGGGTTCTTCAGCGTGAAGTCGGCATGCTTGGTCAAAGCCTTGACGCGCGCAAAAGTCTTGCCGTCTTGCTCGGGCACGCGGCCCTGCAGCGCAAACCACTTGTCCACCACCAGTGGGTCGTCCTTGAACAGCTCATGGAAACGCTCCAGCGCGCTATCAGCCAGCTCGGCATGCGCATTGACCAAGGCCGACAGGGCGCCCAGGCGGTCGGTCATATTGCCGGCATCCTTGAAACGCTGATAGGCGCGGCCCGGCCAGACCGTATCTTGCACACGCGGTGCGTCCAACACCAACATGCTCAGCGCTAGATTGGCGAGCGCACGTTTGCCGCTGGAGACCGGGTCCGGTGTGTAGCCACCCTTGACCTGATTGGCATCGAAGACCGCGATCCAGTCCTCGCGCAGCGCCGCAGCCAGCTGCATTTGAGCGGCCTCAACGACGGCATGAATCGCCTGCGGATCGACGCTCTCAAGCTGTTCGGCGATATAGCCTTCGCCCGGCAAGGTCAGCGCCAATTCCTTGAAGGCGGCGTCCAGTTTGGGATGACGCAGCAGGGCGCGCATCGCGTCGAGGTAGGCGTCGTCGAGTTGCAGCGCAGCGCCGCTGTGCAGGGCCGCGAGGATGCGACTCAGTGCCAGGCGCTGACCGGCTTCCCAGCGGTTGAAGGCGTCGCTGTCGTGTTGCAGCAGCACCAGCAGTTCGGCGTCGCTCAAGCCGTCGTCCAGGATCACCGGCGCGGAGAAGTTGCGCAGCAGCGAGGGCACCGGTGCCGAGGCGACGTTGATGAAGACAAAGCTCTGCTCGGCCTGCTCCAGCACCAACACATGGTCGCTGCCAACGGCTTGTGCATCACCCTGCAAATGCAGAAGCAAGGCCTGACCCTCGGCGCTCAAGAGACCCATCGCGACCGGAATCACCTGCGGCAATTTGTCGGGCTGACCCGGCGTGGCGGGTGAGTGCTGTTTCAGCGTCAGCGTGTAGGTCTGGGCGGCGGCATCAAAGGCACCGCGCGCTTGCACATGAGGCGTGCCGGCCTGCGAGTACCAGCGCTTGAAGGCGTCCAGGCGGGTCGTTAGGGCCGAGCCGGGGTTGGCGTCGGCAATCGCGCTGGCAAAGTCATCGCAGGTGACGGCCTGGCCATCGTGGCGCTCAAAGTACAGCTTCAGGCCGGCTTCGAAACCTGCGCGCCCGACCAGGGTCTGGAACATGCGCACGACTTCGGAGCCTTTTTCGTAGATCGTGGTGGTGTAGAAGTTGTTGATCTCGACATAGCTGTCCGGGCGCACCGGATGGGCCATCGCGCCCGAGTCCTCGGGGAACTGGGCGGCGCGCAGCGCGCGCACGTCCTGGATGCGGCAGACGGCCCGGGCCGAGGCGCTGCCGGCCATGTCCATGCTGAATTCTTGGTCGCGGAAGACGGTCAGGCCTTCTTTCAGCGAGAGCTGGAACCAGTCGCGGCAGGTGATGCGGTTGCCGCTCCAGTTGTGGAAGTACTCGTGGCCGACAACACTTTCGATGCCGGCAAAGTCCGCGTCGGTGGCGGTGGCCGGGCTGGCCAGAACGTACTT
>NZ_JANNMI010000452.1:0-7438 GCF_031397715.1 Roseateles sp. | reverse complement strand
ATGCTCCTCGTCGACGACGATCAGCCCCAGCCTCGGCATAGACGCGAACACCGCCAGCCGCGTGCCCAGCACCAAGTCGGCGTGCCCCTCATGCGCAGCCATCCAGTTACGCAGGCGCTGTGCCGGCGTCAAGCCGCTGTGCAGCGAGACCAGCACGCGGCCGCCAAAGCGCTCGGCGAAGCGGGCCTCCAACTGCGGCGTCAGGTTGATCTCGGGTACCAGCACCAGCACCTGTAAACCTTGCGCCAAGGCATGCTCGGCGGCACGCAGATAGACCTCGGTCTTGCCGCTGCCGGTGACGCCGTAAAGCAACACGGGCGGCGGCGCGGCCTTGCCCGCAGGCTCGGCCAGCAGCGCGTCCAGCTGCGCCAGCACCTGGCCTTGCGCCGGACTCAAGATCGGTTGCAGCGAGGCCAGAGCGGGTGCCGCCTGCTGCTCAGTCACCCATTTGCGCATGCGCTTCAGGCGCAGCTGCAAGGGCTGACTTTCCAGCTCCCGCAATTGCGGCGGCAATACCGACAAGGCCAACTCGCCCACGCCGCGCTGGTAATAGGCGGCCGCAAACTCCACCAACCGGCACCAGCTCGGACTGAGCGGCGTCAAACCCTCCAAAACGCCGAGCACGGCGCGCAGTTTGGCCGGGTCGGCATACTCGGCCGTGCCGGCAGCCGAAGCGCCGGGCCAAACAATACCCAGTAACTCGCGCTTGCCCAGCGGCACCCGCAGCAAACTACCCGGTGCCAGCTGAGTTTCAGACAGATAGTCGAGCGGCCCGCTGATACCGCTGTGCTGCGGCGCTTCAACGGCGACCCGCAAGCGATGTGGGCCGATTGACGCCGCCTCAGTCATGCCGTGCGGGCCGACCAAAATCAGGCTTTGATTGAAGATTTGCGCTTAAGTGCATGATTCCAAAGGACTCAGCAGGGAATCCACAAATTCTGTGGATAACTTTGTGGGAAAAGTTCTAAGAGTGAGTTTTCAGTCGGCTTGTCATCGCCAAGCCGTGTCGATGACTGTTCTCTTGCGAGTGGCGACACCCTCTTATAAATCAAGCACTTAGCCCACAATCGGGAAAACACTTAGCTGCAGCGCAATATAAAAACTCTGGCCGCCTCGCTCGCCCCAAACTGGGGATAAGTCCCCCACCCTAAGTGCTCACTTCACATTCAAGAAGCCATTTGGCTGCGTTTACTCGACTCAGTTCCCAGCGCGAATAAGCCGCGAATGCGCGTGCACCTCGTCCACCAGCACCGAAACTATTTCGGGCGGCGTGAATTGGCTGATGCCATGTCCCAAATTGAACACATGGCCGTCCCAGGTACCGTCGGCGCGCCGCGGGTTGCCGAAACTGTCGAGTACCGCGCGCACCTGCTCGCGCACCGCGTCGGGCGGCGCGAACAGCACGTTGGGGTCCAGATTGCCCTGCAGCGCCACCCGGTCGCCGACTTGGGCGCGGGCTTTGCCGAGATTGGCCGTCCAGTCCAGGCCCACCACGTCGGCACCGGCATCGGCCAATTCATCCAGCCAGAGCGAGCCGCCCTTGGTGAACAAGAGGCGCGGGATGCGCACGCCCTCATGCTCGGTCTTCACCTGTGCCAGCACGCGGCGCGAATAGTCCAGGCTGAAACGCTGGAACATGCCGTCCGCCAGCACGCCTCCCCAGCTGTCAAACAGCATCACCGCCTGCGCGCCGGCTTCGATCTGTGCGTTCAGGTAAGCGGCTACCGCATCGGCATTGAGCTTAAGGATGCGGTGCATCAGGTCGGGGCGCGCATACATCAGGCTCTTGACCTGGCGGTAGTCGTCGGAGCCGCCGCCCTCGACCATATAGCAGGCCAGCGTCCAGGGGCTGCCGGAGAAGCCGATCAAGGGCACGCGGCCATTCAGCGCCTTGCGGATCGAGCTCACGGCGTCGAACACATAACGCAGCTTCTCCATGTCCGGCACCGCCAACTCGTTGACGGCGGCCTCGTCGCGCACGACTTTAGCGAACTTGGGGCCTTCGCCGAGCTGGAAGGACAAACCCAGGCCCATCGCGTCCGGCACGGTCAGGATGTCGCTGAACAGAATCGCCGCGTCGAGGTCATAGCGCTCCAGTGGCTGCAGCGTCACTTCGGTCGCGTAGTCGCGGTTGGTGGCCAGGCCCATGAAGCTGCCGGCCTTGGCGCGGGTGGCGCGGTATTCGGGCAGGTAGCGGCCGGCCTGACGCATCAGCCAGACGGGGGTGTGGGCTGTGGGCTGGCGCAGACAAGCGCGCAGAAAAGTGTCGTTCTGAAGTGGTGCATGCATAGTGCGGCGATTATCCGATGCGCCGCACCTATTCTCAGATTTGATGCTGACGGCTTTGCGGCTGGTCAATACAGCAGTACGCTCGCGCGTGGTTCGTTGGAGGTATGCCATGCACAGACGCCGATTCCTCGCCGCCTCGGCTTTAGGTCTTTTGCTGACGCGCTATGGCCGGCCAGCACTGGCCGCCGGTAGCAATAACAGCAGCAACATCCTGCTCGCCAACGTCTATCACGACGGCATAGACCCCGCCGACTATTGGATCAGCGAGAAGCTAGACGGTGTGCGTGGGGTCTGGGATGGCAAGACCTTGCGTCATCGCAGCGGCAATCCGGTGCATGCGCCCAAGTGGTTCACCGATGCACTGCCGCCGGTGCCGCTGGATGGCGAGCTGTGGATTGCGCGCCAGAGTTTCGACAAGCTCTCCGCCATCGTGCGCAGGGATCTGCCCATTGATGAGGAATGGCGACAGGTCAAGTACATGATCTTTGAAATGCCGGATGCGCTTGGCAGCTTTACCGAACGTATCGCGCTGATGCACGCCGCCATCAGCAAGGCCCATGCGAATAGCAGCGCGCCTTGGCTGCAGCCGATCGCGCAATTTCGCATCGCCGACCGTCAAGCGCTGGCGGCCAAACTCAAAGAGGTCGTCAAGCTCGGTGCCGAAGGGCTGGTGCTGCACCTTGCCGACGCGCCCTACCTGACCGGCCGCAGCGATGTGCTGCTGAAACTGAAATCGATGCTGGATACCGAGGCGACCGTCGTCGGCCACATGCCCGGCAAGGGGCGCCATCTGGGCAGGATGGGATCTTTGCTGCTGGAGACGCCTGAAGGTCGGCGCTTTCGCATCGGCACCGGATTCTCCGACGCGGATCGTGCCAATCCTCCACCCATTGGGTCGGTGGTGACTTATCGTTACCGCGGTCTGACTTCGACCGGCTTGCCGAAGTTTGCAAGCTATCTGCGGGTGCGAGAAAGCTTCTGAGTCGGCGCGCAGCTGATGAGGGCGTCAAGACGCTGCGATACTGCGCCCGTTCTTGAATCTGATCACTGCAACACCACCTGTGGGGTGGTTCCCATCACCGACCGGAGGATTTCAAATGATTTCGACCTTGCTGAAGCGTGGCGCCGTCGCCACCACCTTGCTGGCCGCTACCCTAACGCTGTCCGGCTGCGGCTACAACCAGTTCCAGACGCTGGACGAACAGGTCAACGCCGGCTGGTCCGAGGTGTTGAACCAGTACCAACGCCGCGCCGACTTGATCCCCAACATCGTCAACACCGTCAAAGGCGAGGCCAACTTCGAGCAGGAGACGCTCACCAAGGTGGTCGAGGCGCGCGCCAAGGCGACCAGCATCCAGGTCACGCCCGAGCTGGCCAATGACCCCGAGGCGATGAAGAAGTTCCAAGCCGCGCAGGGCGAGGTCTCCAGCGCCCTGAGCCGCTTGATGGCGATCACCGAGAACTACCCTAACTTGAAGGCCAATCAGGGTTTTCAAGACCTGCGCGTGCAGTTGGAAGGGACCGAGAACCGCATCACCGTGGCGCGCAACCGCTACATCAAGACGGTGGCCGAGTACAACGTGCACACCCGCAGCTTCCCCAATAACCTGACCGCGATGGTGATGGGCTACAAGGTCAAGCCCAGTTTCACGGTCGAGAACGAGGCCACCATCAAGGTGGCACCGACGGTCAGCTTCGACAAAGCCCCCGCTAAGTAAGCTCGTTATGCTGGGCCGACTGCTGTCGCTTATATTGGGTTTGTGCCTGGCCTTGCCGGCCTGGGCGCAGGATGTGCTGCCGGTGCCGGGCTTGAGCGGGCGTGTGATTGACCAGACCGCCACGCTGACGCCGGCGCAGTTGGAGGCGCTGACCGCCAAGCTGGCCGCCTTTGAGCAAGAGGCCGGCTCGCAGCTGGCGATCCTGATCGTTCCGACGGTGGCGCCGGAGGACATCACGTCCTACGCGCAGCGCGTCGGCGAGGCCTGGAAACTGGGCCGCAAGGAGGTCGGCGACGGCATGCTGGTGGTGGTGGCCAAGAACGACCGCAAAGTCCGCATCGAGGTGGCCAAAACCTTGGAGGGCGCGGTGCCCGATCTGGCGGCGCGAATGATCATCCAGAACGCCATCACCCCGGCCTTCAAGAAGGGTGACTATGCGGGCGGCCTGAATCTGGCCGTTGACCAGTTGGCTATGCGCATCCGCGGGGAAGAGTTGCCGGCGCCCAAAAAACAGGGTGGCCAGGGGCAACAAAGCAATGGCTTCAGCTTTGAAGAATTGGGCGCGCTGTTCTTCATCGGCGTACCGGTGCTGGGCGGCATTCTGATCGGTATTTTTGGCCGCAAGCTCGGCAGCGTGCTGACCGGCGGTGCGGCCGGCGCGCTCGGTTGGTTTTTGATGTCGAGCTTGCTGGTGGCGGGCCTGGCCGGCATTGCGTCGATGATCTTGGTGGGCGTGATGGGCGTCGGCTCAGGGCGCCGCGGCGGGGGAAGCGGCGGCCCCATTATTTGGGGCGGCGGTGGCGGCGGTGGTTTTGGCGGAGGTGGAGGTGGCGGCTTCTCGTCCGGTGGTGGCGGCGATTTTGGCGGCGGCGGCGCCTCGGGAGACTGGTAATGCCTCAGCAACAGCACAAAGGCTCCATGCTCGGCCGCTTACTCAAGCATCGCTGGATCGATCACTCGGACCTTGCACGCGCGCTGCCGACGAGCGCCATTGAAGGGCTGGAAAGCGCCATTCGCGCCAGTGAGTCGCGCCATAGCGGTGAAATCTGCGTTTGCGTGGAAGCCGGCTTGCCGCTGTCCTATTTGACCAAACGCCTGAGCGCTCGCCAGCGCGCGGTGACCCTGTTCGGCAAGCTGCGCATCTGGGATACCGAGTCGAATAACGGCGTCTTGATTTACTTGCTGATGGCCGACCATGCGATCGAGATCGTGGCGGACCGCGGACTCAATGCGCGCGTCAGCGCGGCGCAATGGGCACCTATCGTCGAAACGCTGCGGGCCAGTCTGCGTAACGGACAATTTGAGCAGGGTTTGCAAGCGGCTGTGGCCGCTGTTGACGCGCTGCTGCAGGCCGAATTCCCGTTGGCACCGGGCGAGAGCAATCCGAATGAATTGCTGGATGCGGTGGTGATTCTTTAGTCCTTGTGGGTTGGACCTTGCTGTACTCGGCAAGCTCCGCTTGGCCGCAGGCAGGCGGCCAATCCTTCGCTAGGCACAAGTCAGCCCGCTGGGACTGCCTTGTGTCCGAGCTCCGCCCCCAACTGAATAGGCGGGTTCGAGCTTATTTCCGAGCCGCTGCAAACGGATTCAATACGCTCACCCCAAAGCCCTTGAAGTCCGCCACATTGCGCGTCACCACCGTCAGCTTGTGCAGCTTGGCAGTGGCGGCGATCATTGCGTCCTCGTAAAGCGTATCGGAGGTTTTGTGCATCAGCCGTGCCCATAGCCTGAAAGCGGGTGCATCCATAGCCAGCACATTGAAGGTGCCGGAAATCAGTTCCAGCCACTGTTCAAGCACGACGGCTTTCGCTTCGTCTTGCTCGCGCGTCAACTCGATACCGGCTTGAATCTCGCCAATCGTGACGACCGAAATGTACAACTCGGCGTCCGGAATGGACTCAATCCATGCCAGCACCGCGCCATGTGGCTTGGGCTTGCGAAGCTCCGAAACCACATTGGTGTCAAGCAGGTACACCTCGCTTACCCTAGATTCGGCAGTTGAAAGCGCCCGAAGGAGTCGTGCCGGGACTTGCTGGCAAGGCGCGACGACGAAGTGGGCTCCTGCCCACGTAGGCTAAGCCCGGACAGAAACAGTCCTGTGGACTGCTTTTGCCTGGCGAGGGCCTGGGATCAGTGATCCCAGGCGGAGCAACGCAGATCAGCGAGCTCCGGCGCGGCTCAGGCGGGCGATTAGCGTTTTCACCCAATTGGTGAATCAGGTAAACATGAATGTTCTTAGTGTTCATCGATGTTTGTTCACATTGGGGAGCGGTCAACTGCCGAATCTAGGTTTACCGCAATGCCGTAGGAGTGCGCCGCTTAGCCCGGCCCGGCAGGCCTCTGGCGGGCACCAGCGTCTCGGTCAGCGCTTGGCTCGAAAGCAATAGCTCCTTCAGCGTGGGCTGAGCAGAAGCTCGAAGCCGACGCCATTCCTCGGCCGGCACCAAAACCGCTGCCTCGGCACCACGCTTGGTGACCATTTGCGGCCCCTCGGTCAAGCATCTTTCAAGAAACTCACTGAACCGAGCCTTCGCGTCCTGTACGGGCCAAGAGTTCATAGCGCCACCTCCAACTGACTAGTGTGCTGACCAGTTTAGCAGTTGACATCAATGCGTCTCATGCATTCATCCCCTTCATCCCCTCCATCCTGGCCAAAAATTTCTTCAAACCGATCAAATCGATTCCAACTGGCTCGCCCGAGCAGCAAGAAATTGAGCCTGGAGAATTGCCATAAAGGGGATGAGAGCGCCAAAAACCGCAGCTGACTCAGCGGGTCTTGCTTGCTAGATTGATCGGTCGGTGCCTGCTGCCGAAATGCTCCAGCAGGGGTTTGTGAGCCAGCGGCCCAAATTTCAACTTAGGCTGTGGCACCGTCACATCGGGCAGATGCTTCAGCAGGTGGCGGATCAAAGCCAACCGCCCGCGCCGCTGGTCATTGAAGTCCACCAGCGCCCAGGGCGCATGGCGCGTGTGGGTGGCATTCAACATCACATCGCGGGCCTCGCCGTACTGCTTGTACAGGCGCCGCGCTTCCAGGTCGATGGCCGACAACTTCCAGCGCTTCAGCGGGTCGGCCAGGCGCTCGGCGAAGCGCAGCTCCTGCTGCTCCTGGTCAACGCACAGCCAGTACTTGAACAGCAGCACGCCGTCATCGGCCAACATCTTCTCAAACACCGGCGCTTGCTTCAAAAACGCGGCGGTTTGCGTGGGCGTACAAAAGCCCATCACCGCCTCGACGCCGGCGCGGTTGTACCAGCTGCGGTCAAACAGCGCGATCTCGCCGGCCGCCGGCAGATGCGGCACATAGCGCTGAAAGTACCACTCGCCGCGCTCGCGGTCGCTGGGTTTACCCAAGGCCACGGTGCGGCATTGGCGCGGGTTGAGCGTCTCGGAGATGGCTGAAATCGCCCCGCCCTTGCCGGCTGTGTCGC
>NZ_JANNMI010000485.1:0-16372 GCF_031397715.1 Roseateles sp. | reverse complement strand
CAAGGGGCTGGAGTATCCGCTCGTCTTCATGCCTTTTGCGGCGGGCTTTCGGGGCGTTGACAAGGCCCGCACCCGCCATGTCAAACAGCTGGACGAGGCGGGCCTGGCGCAGCTGATTCTGCAGCCCAGCGCCGAGCAAATCGCCCAGGCCGACAAGGAACGCCAGCGCGAGGACTTGCGCCTGCTCTATGTGGCGCTGACGCGAGCCCGTCATGCGCTGTGGTTAGGGGTGGGCGCGCTCAGGGTCGGGCCCAGCAAGGAATGCGTCACTTACCGCAGCGCGATCGGCTATGTGCTGGGCGGCGCGCAGCCCTTTGAAGCGGAACAGTTGCCGCTGCTGGCCCAGCAGATGGCTGCCGCTAACCCGCAAATTGCACTGCTGCCGGCCCTGCGCATGCCCGCCTTGACTCTGGCATTGCCACGCGGCACGCCGCCGCCACTGATAGCCGCGCCTGCCTACCAGGCCGAGTTCGAGCGGCGCTGGGGCATAGGCAGCTTTTCGGCCCTGGTGCGGGCCTTGTTGCCCAGCCAGACCCTGATGTCGAATGCCGCGACCCGCTTGGATGAGCCGCTTGAGCAGGCGGTGCTTCTTGCAGGCCCAAGCGGTGAGCAGCCCTGGCATGGCTTCCCGCGCGGCGCGCTGCCGGGCAATTTTTTGCATGATCAACTCGAATGGTTGGCCGAGCAGGGCTTTGGGCGCCTGGCCGAGTCCGAGGAGGTGCGTGCCCAGCTGCTGCGGCGCTGCGAGCGCCAGGCTTGGGGGCCGCATGCGCAGGATCTGCTGGCCTGGTTGCTGCAGGTTTGCGCCACACCGCTGCCCCAGGTCGGAGCGGCCTTGAATGACATCACGCAGCCCTTGGCCGAGATGGAGTTCTGGTTCCCCTCGGAGCAACTGCAGTCGCAGGCGCTGGACGCCTTGTGCCGCCGCCATTTGCTGCCCGGCCTTGACCGCCCGGCGCTGCCGCAGCGCCAGCTGCATGGGCTGCTGATGGGTTTTGCCGACCTGGTGTTCGAGCATCAGGGGCGCTTCTTTGTGCTCGATTACAAATCCAACTACCTCGGCCCCAGCGACGCCGACTATGGCGAACTGGCGCTGGCTAGCGCCATGGCCGAACACCGTTATGACGTGCAGGCCGCCGTCTATTTGCTGGCCCTGCACCGGCTGCTGCGCGCCCGCTTAGGGGCAGCTTACGAGCCGCAGCGCCAACTCGGCGGCGCGGTCTATTTCTTCTTGCGCGGTCTGCAGGCGCCCAGCCGGGGCTGTTATGTGGTGGCGCCCTCGATGGCCATGTTGGACGAACTTGATGGCTTGCTGCAAGGCGAGCGGGGGCTGGCATGAGCGAAGCAATTGGCGCGGCTGCGGTGTTGCAGAGCCTGAAGCAATGGGGCGAGCAGGGTTCTATTCGCCGGCTGGACGCGGCCTTTGCCGCTTTTCTGTTCGAACAAGAGCCCACCGCGCCGGCGCCGCTGCTGTTGGCCGCAGCGCTGGTTGCGCATATGGAAGGGCGCGGCCACAGCTGCTTGGCGCTGGACCTGCTGTTGCAAGACCCTGAAGCCGTGCTGGGCTGGAAGGCGGAGCCGGCCGAGGCGCTGCGTCAGCTCATAGTCGCTGCGCTGCCCGGCGATTTGCCGAGTTGGCTGGCCGCTTTGCAAGCCAGCCCCTTGGTTTGGGTGGAACAAAAAAGTGGCCAACAAGGCGGCAGTGAGCCGCTGGTGTTGAGCGGCAACAAGCTGTATTTGCGCCGCATGTGGTCTTGCGAGCAGAAGGTGGCGACTCAGGTGCTGGCGCGGGTGGCGGTGCCCGAGCGGCCGCAGCAGGCCGAGGTGCGGCGCTGGCTCGATGCGCTGTTCCCGTCCGCCGATGCGGGGTCTGAGTCGGACTGGCAAAAGCTCGCCTGCGGCCTGGCGCTGAATGGCCGTTTGAGCCTGATCACCGGCGGCCCCGGCACCGGCAAGACCTATACCGTCGCGCGCTTGTTGGCGCTGCTTTTCGCGGTGGACGAGCAGCCGCAGCGCCTGCGCGTGGGCCTGGCCGCGCCCACCGGCAAGGCGGCGGCGCGCCTGAAGCAGGCGATCGATTCGGCGCTGGGCGATTTGCAGGCACTCCCAGGCTGCAGCTTGGCGCTGCAGCAGTTGGCGACCCAGATCGGGCCGGCGCGCACCCTGCATTCGCTGTTGGGCGCCAGGCCCGACACGCGCAAATTCAGGGCCGATGCGGCTCACCCCCTGCCGCTGGATGTGTTGATCGTTGATGAGGCGTCGATGATCCATCTGGAGATGATGGCGGCGCTGCTGGAGGCGCTGCTGCCAAGCTCGCGTTTGATCCTGCTGGGCGACAAGGATCAGCTGGCTTCGGTCGAGGCCGGCGCCGTGCTCGGTGATCTGTGCAGCGGTGCTGAACTGGGCCATTACCTGCCCGCCACCGCCGCCTATGCCGAGGCCGTCACCGGGCAGGCGATAGCGCCCATTTACTTGAGCAAGCAGGCGTCCAAACTGGCCCAGCAAACCGTGATGCTGCGCAAGAGTCACAGATTTGGCGGGCCGATTGGGCAGCTGGCATTGGCTGTCAACGGCGGCGATGCGCGTGCGGCGGCCGACTTGCTGCGCCTTGGTGAGGGAGAAGTTCTCCACGAGCTGCAGTCACCGACGCTGGCGGCCCTGCTGCGCCTGGCCGTCAACGGCCGGCCCGGCGCCGAGGGTGGCTACCGTGGCTATCTGCAGTTAGTCCAACAGCGCCCGACGCAGCTGGATGCGGCCGGCTTCGAGGCCTGGGCAGGCGCTGTCTTGAGCGCCTTCGAGCGCTTTCGCCTGCTCTGCGCGGTGCGCGAGGGGGCGTTTGGCGCGGCCGGCTTGAACCAGGCGGTCGAACAGGCCTTGGTGGAGCAGCGCCTGCTGTTCAAGCGAGGCGAATGGTACGCGGGCCGGCCGGTGATGGTGACGCGCAATGATGTGGGGCTGGGCGTCTTCAATGGCGATATTGGTATTGTCTTGCGGCCACCGAGTCAGGCCGAAAATGCTAACGACTCGGACCAGCGCCTGCGGGCCTATTTCTCCGACGGGGCCAAGCTGCGCTCGGTGGCGGTGAGCCGCCTGGCCGATGTGGAGACCGCGTTTGCGATGACGGTGCACAAATCGCAGGGTTCGGAGTTTGAGCACACCGTGCTGGTGTTGCCGACCGAGCCCAGCCGGGTGCTGACACGCGAGCTGGTCTACACCGGCATCACCCGCGCTCGCAAGGCTTTCACCCTGGTCAACGGCTGGCCGCCGGGTTTTGCCAAGGCACTGGCGCAGCGCACGCGGCGCGCCAGTGGCTTGCTCGAACGGTTGATGGATATCTGATGAGAAGCAAAAAACCAAAATGGACGCAGAGCAAACAGCCGAGGGACGCAGAGCTCGCAGAGGCTAACGCTAAGCCCTTGCCAACCTCTGCGTGCTCCGCGTCTCTCTGTGGCCTCTGCGTCCTGTGTTTCTTCGCTAAATGATCAAATTCATCCACACCGCCGACATTCATCTGGACAGCCCCTTGTGCGGCCTGGCCAGCTACCAGAACGCGCCGACGCAGGCGCTGCGCGGTGCCAGCCGGGCGGCTTTCACGCGCCTGATCGATGCGGCCATCGACGAGGCGGTTGACTTCATGGTGATCGCCGGCGACCTCTACGACGGCAACTGGCGCGACTACAACACCGGGCACTTTTTCGTGCGCGAGATGGGCCGGCTGAACCAGGCCGGCATCCCCGTCTATTTGCTGTACGGCAATCACGATGCCGAGAGCGAGATGACGCGCCGCCTGACGCTGCCGGCCAATGTGCATCTGTTCGACAGTCGCAAACCAGTAACGCACAAAATAGACGCGCTGCGGGTGGCCCTGCATGGCCGCAGCTTCAAAGAGGCCGCCACCACCGAGAACCTGGCGCTGAGCTACCCCGCGCCGGTGGCGGGCTGGCTCAATATTGGCGTGCTGCACACCGCTCTGGAAGGCTACGCTGCGCATGCCCGTTATGCCCCATGTTCTGTCCAAGAGTTGCAGGCCAAGGGCTATGACTACTGGGCCCTGGGTCATGTGCATGAACATGCGGTGCTGAGCGAGTCGCCTTGGGTGGTGTTCCCCGGCAATCTGCAGGGTCGCCATATCCGCGAGGCCGGCCCGCGCGGTGCGGTGCTGGTGACGGCCAGCGAGGCCGGCATTCAAAGCGTGGAGCGCTTGATCGTCGACGTCTTGCGCTGGGAGCGGCTGCACGTTGACGTTAGCGCGGCGGCCGATTTGCCGGCGGTGGTCGCCTTGGTGGGCCAGGCCTTGGAGGCTTTGTTGCTGGCGCAGACCGGCCACTGGCCGCTGGCGCTGCGGGTGAGCCTGGTCGGCCGCACGCCGGTGCATGGCGCCTTGTTCGGCCTGGAAGCGCAGGTGCGCGAAGAGCTGCTGGCTCAAGCCGCCGCCTTGGGTGGCGACCGGCTATGGATTGAAAAGCTCAGACTAGAGACGACGCCGGCCTTGGACAGTGAGCAGATCAGCGCCCGCGCCGATGCCATCGCCGACCTGCAGGCGCTGCTGGCCGAAGTGCCGCAAGACGCCGACTTCATGCGCAGCCTGGCCGAGGATTTGCAGCAACTGACGGCCAAGGTGCCGCTGGAGTTGATCGCGGCGCTGCCCGAATTCACGGCCATTCGGGCCGGCGATGTGGCGGCGATTGTGGCGGGCGTAACGCCGGCCTTGCTGGCACAACTGGCCTATGTGGCGGTCGCGCAGCAGGCGGCCATCAGTCTTGCCGATAGGCTTCCCGCAGGCCGAGGTGGCTGACAAAGCCTTCGAAGTCGCGGTCTGAGTGCAGCAGTGCGTAGCCGCGTTCGATACAGCGCGTGGCGATGATGGTGTCTATGGTCTTGCGCACCGTGATGCCGAGACCGCGCAGCGCTCGGTAGTTGCGTGCGACTTGGACGGCGATATCGTTGCCGGCAAGCTCCACCTGGGTGAATGCCTCCAGCGTCTTGCGGACCGCATTGAAGGCCTTGTCGTCGCGCACGCCCTGCAGCACCTCGATGACGATGAGGTCGCCGACGGCCAATCTGGTGGTGCCGAGCAAGGCATCCAGGCGTTCGGATTGAGGCGTTGGCGTACCGCGGAAATAGTCGATCCATACGCTGGAATCGACCAAGATCATTTGTCGGTCCGCATCGCCGCCAGATCGCCCTCCCAGGCAATCTTGCCCTTGAGTTGGCGTGCTTGCACTTGCTGGCCCAGCTGAACCAGAGTGCGCAGGCCGAGCTCAACCGCCTCACGCTTGGTCTTGGCCCCGGTGGTGCGAAGCGCGTCCTTCATCAACTTGTCGTCGATCTCGATATTGGTCCGCATGCTGTGTACTCCCGCTGATGTGGCTACACATTTTAGTCTCGACTCAAGAGTCAGGCCCACACAGCAAGTTTTCGATGCAAAATCAGACAGCTTAAGCCGTTATGTCGGTGGTGTTCAACCAGGAGATATGCCATGCGTCAATTTCAATTTGCGGGTGCCGTGCTTTTGTCCTTGGTCATCGGAGGCGGCTCGTTACAGGCGTCTGCGGCCAGCAAGGCCGAGACCAAGGCCGCTGTCAATGAGCTGATGAGCCATGATGGGCTTGAGAAGCTCAAGTCCAAGGATGCCGATCTGGTCTACGCCCGGCCGGGTGCTTCATTGGCGGGCTACACCCAGGTCATGCTGGGCCCGGTCGATGTGGCGTTTGCCAAAAGCTGGGATCCCAAGCGCCCCGGCAGCAATTTCAGAATTAGCGAGGAAGAGCGCGAGGAGATTCGCAGCAATGTGTCCAACTTGGTCAGGGACGAGTTCGTCAAGACCTTGCAGGCCAAGGACGGCTACAAGGTCGTGGAGGCGGCCGGGCCGGATGTGCTCAAGCTCAAAGCCAGCATCATCAATTTGTATGTGAATGCGCCCGATGTGGCGACGGCCGGACGGACCCGCACCTACGTCACGTCGGCCGGCGAGATGACGCTGGTGCTGGAGGCTTTTGATTCGGAGACCGGCCAGGTCTTGGCACGTGTGGTCGACCGGCAGGAATCGAATATTCGCGGTGGCCAGCTGAGTTGGAGCAACCGGGTAATGAATCAGAGCGAGGGTGAATTGATCGCCTCGGGCTGGGCGCGCAAGCTGCGCAAAGCGCTCGACAAAGCGCATGGCATCGGCAAACAGTAATAGTAAAGTAGCGGCCAATTCAAACGTCACAGGAGAGCCGATATGGCCACACCATCATCCCCCGCCAAAAATTCCAACGACAGAATCGACATCAAGGCCATCGCCTCCGATAGCGGCGTTGCCGTTGAGGCCTATGACACCTACGACACCGACGAAGAAACGCTGGCCGCCGCGCACCGCTTTGCGGCGGGCGTGTTGAACCGGGTGGCGGCTATTTGCGAGCAAGCGCCGGGCAAGAGTTTGGATGCGGCGGCGCTGAGGAAGTTGGCGCAGGGGTTGTTGGGGTGAAGGGTTGGGCGGGAGTCGGCGAGGGGCAGGGGGCGAATGTCTCCGCATGCCGAAAACGGGGTCGATGGCAGGTTCAGAATTTGTAGGCAAGGCCTGACCCTCGGTTTTTTTCGTCTACCCGCACGATGCCGGGGCGAACTCCCGGCATCGTGCGGGGAGGTGGGAGATGGGATTTGGGATTTAGGAGATCCGACCCTTGACCGACCCTCTGACGCAAACGGCAAAGGCGCCCGAAGGCGCCCCGTGAGTCCTTGGGCACCCTGCGTGCCCACTTCAATGCTGAGGCCGGCGCGATGAGGCGCGACGCTTCAGGCTCAGGCTCAGGCTCAGGCCTTGCGCCGGCGCGCCACGACGCCAATGCCGACCAAACCCAGGGCCATCAGCGCGTAGGTCCCGGGCTCCGGAACCGGCACTGTCGTGCCACGCAGGGAAAGCTCGCCCTCACGGACGACACAGCAGTCGAACTGGGTGGTCGTGATGTTGACCATGCCGTCGTTGAAGATCGCCAACTCGGCACCGGTGAAGGTGTAGCTCCAAGCCTGCGGGCCCGACTGCCAGCAGAAGTCTGTCGAGCTTGCGCAGCGCGCCACTTCGATGCCGTCCGCATAGACCGCGTGGACCGACGTGCTCGAAGACAGGCTATTGCCGAACATGCCCGACAGCGCTGCAGAGTCGGCGATTTCGCCCGGCGTGATCGCGAAGACCAGCGTGCCCCAGGCCTCAGTGGTGTTGGTGCCGTTGCCATTGAATTCGCCCAATCCGGCACTGAAGGCGCCAGCCTGAGCGCCCGAAGCAAGCAATACGGCCGCAGCTGCAGCGGCGAAGTAACGAATTTTCATGAGGTTTCTCCTGTGTTGAAAAGTTGGTTTCGACGATGGAGACTGTAGACATCGGGCGCAGAGCGCGATACCCAGTGGTCTAGGGGAGTATTTACCCGGGCTGAACTGCCGCGACTGCGGCCGCGCACGCGCTCGTACGTGCGCATGTTCAGGCCTGCAAGGCCACGCTAACGGCGGCAGGGGCCTGACCACGCGGGCACTGCCACGAAGACCGGCGCACAGGGTTCGGGTTCAGATACCGTCTTGAAAGTCAAGTGTCGGAAGTGCCAAGCCAAGATCAAACGGCTTGCCGGAGCGCAACACGCCGAAGATGAGGGTTAGCCTCCGGGGTCAGGCCTCAGTGCGCCGGCACAAACCGGCAAGCCAGCTTTTTTCGACCTGCATCGGGCTGACGCAATCCAGTGCCGAATCTGAATCGCTCAGTCAGTCGCAATTACTCAATCAATACGGCCCGCTCGCCAGCCAACGCTCCAACTGCGGCAGCCGATCATTGCCCCAGAAACGCTCGCCTTCGACGATGAAAAAAGGCGAGCCGAAAACGCCGCGGGCTTCGGCCATGTCGACCTCGGCCTTCAGCCGCGAGCGGCTGGCAGGGTTGGCGCTGGCTTCCGCAAAGTCCTCGGCGCTGATGCCGATTTCGGTCGCGATTGCCTGCAGCACCGCTTCGGCCGCGATGTTCTGGTCGTCGACAAAATAGGCGCGCAGGACGCGGTGCGCGAAATCGCGGCCCTGCTCCGGGGAGCGGTCATGCACCCAATGGAAAATCCGCGCCGCCTGCTCGGTGTGCGCGCCCAGATTGCTGGGCGTGCGGTATTCAACGCCGTAAAAGGTGGCCAGCCGTTCGGCGTCGCGCTTGACATAGTCGCTGCGCATGATGTTGCTGGGAATGCGAATGCGTTCCAGCGATTGAAAGTTGGCGTCCAGCACAATCGCGCGCCAGGTCACGCTGCGCCCATGGCGAGCGGCGATCGCATCGATTTGCTGCGCGGCAATATAGCCATAGGGCGAGGCAAAGTCGAAATAGAAGTCGATGGGCGCGGGCATAGGATTCACTCCGGTGATTTGGCGCGGATTGTAGGGGTGCGTTTGGCTTGGTATGGCTTAGAGTGGCCGCCATGCGCATTCAACAGCTAGACCTCAAACGCTACGGCAAGTTCACCGATCAGCGACTGGATTTCCCCGTCGCAAGGACATTGACGACAGCGCGCGACTTTCATTTCATCGTCGGCGCCAACGAGGCCGGCAAGTCGACCACCCGCAGCGCCATCCTCGACCTGCTGTTCGGCATCGAAACCCGCTCCAACTACGACTTCTTGCATGCCAAGGCCGAGATGCGCTTGGGCGCCAGCTTGAGCCAAGGCGAAGCCCATTTGAGCTTCGAGCGCAGCAAGGCACGCAGCAAGTCCTTGTTCGACGCGCGGGGCCAGGTCTTGCCTGAGGCGGCCTTGGCGCCATTTCTGGGCGCCAGCGAGCGAAATTTTTTTGAGCAGATGTTCGGGCTCGACCATGGCCGGCTGGAGGCCGGCGGCAAGGCGATCCTGAGCGCTTCGAATGATTTGGGGCAGATTCTGTTCCAGTCGGCGGCCGGCATTGGCAGTTTGAGCGCCGTGCGCGAACAGCTTGACGCCGAGGCCGACAAGCTCTGGGCCAAGCGGCGCTCGGGCGAGCGCGCCTATTACGTCGCCAGCGACGAGTTGGCCGCTGCCGACGCGGCGCTGAAGGCCGCCACCGTGCGTACCAAGGAATGGCTGGACGCCCGTGCCAAGGTCCATGACTTGGAACAAGCCCGGCAGGCCTTGCGCGCCGGCTTGCAGGGCCTGGAGTTGCAACGCAGTGCACTCGAGCGGGCGCGGCGGGTGGGCCCAAGCTTGCGGCAGATTGCCGCGGCGCAGGCCAGCTTGACGGGGCTGCAGCGGGTGGTTTTGCTGCCGCTGGAAGCGGCGCGCGTTTTGGCCGCGGCCGAGCTGGAGCTGGCCAGCGCCGGGCGCACGCAAGAGCTGTTCATGGCCCAGGCGCAGGCGCTGGCCGAGCGGCTTGCCGCGCTGCGTGTGGATGACCCCTTGCTGCGCCAACAGGCCGAAATTCTGGCGCTGGAACAAGGCCGCCAGCAGGTGCGCGGCCATGCTCAGGAAATCGATCGCTGCCGCGCCGAGCTGAGCGGGCATTGGCAGCAGATCGAGGCCGAGCTGCGCCGCCTGGGTTGGCCCGAGCTGGATGAAGCGGCCCTGGCGCAGCGCCTGCCGCCGTTGCCGCTGCGCGCCGGCTTTGCCGCTTTGGCCAAGCGTTATGAGCTGCTCGATCAAGCTCGCCGCGCGGCCACCAGCGCCGAGGCCGAGAAGGCGGCCGAGTTGCAGGCCTTGCAGGCTCAGGCCCAGGCCCCAACGGTGATCGGTTCGCCGGCCAGTTTGCCCTTGGCCCTGAGCCGGGCGCGCGCGCTCGGCGATACCCGGGCCACGCTGAGCCGCTCGGATCTGCTGTGCCAGCGCGCCGAGCGTGAGTTTTTGAACGCGCGCGCCGGCCTCGGCGCCTGGGACCGGCCTGATATTGATCTGAACGCGCTGCGCAGCCTGAGTTTGCCGTCTGAGCCGGCCATGCAGCAACGCTTGCAGCGCCAGCAGGAGGCGCAGAACAAGCTGCAGGCCTTCAACGAGCGGCTCGCCGCGCTGCGGGCCGACGAGGCGGCGCTTGAGCTGGAGATCGCCCAGTACACCCAGGCCCATCACCCCATCGCCCTGGCCGAGTTGATACAAGCACGCGAGCTGCGTAACGCGCAATGGCAGCGCATCAAAGTGGCCGAGGCTGCGCCAGGGGCGGCGGTGGCGGCGGGCTTCGAGGCCAGCATTCAGCGCACGGACGAGATGGCCGACCAGCGTCATGCCAAGGCCCGCGAGGCCAGCGAATTGCAGGCCAAGCTGGACGCCTTGGCACGCTTGCGCCTGCAGACGGCGGCCTTGGCGCAGGCGCAGAGCCGCCAGCTGACCGATGCCGCCGCGCTGGCTGCCGAGTGGCAGGCGCTGAGCGAAAGCCTGGGTCTGGGCGGCCTGGCGGCCCTAGATTTGGAGGCCTGGCGGCAGGCGCGCGAGCGCGTGCTGGAGGCGCAGCAGCAGTTGGAGGAGGCGCTGCAGGAGCAGCAGACTTGCCGCCAGCAGGTGGCCGAGGCCCGTGCGAGTTTGGCCGCTGGTCTGCGCGCAGCTCAGATTGCTTTTGATGACGGCGACGCGCTGGAGACGCTGATGCTGATCGTCGATCAAGCCATCGCCGCGGCGGCTGCGGCGGCGGTGCGCGCCGAGGCCTTGGCGCGCCAGGTCGAGCAGAGCCGCGCGGCGGCCGGCCAAATGCTGGAACGGCGGCTGGCGGCGCAGGCCGAGTTTGCGCAATGGCAGGCGGCCTGGGCTCAGGCCTTGCTAGCGATGAATTTGCCGGCCAGCGTGATGGCGGACGCGGCCGAACAGGTCTGCGCCTGCTGGGCCGCGATTGATGCCGGCCTGCAAAAAATGCGCGCTCTGCGCCTGCACCGGATAGCGCCCATGCAGCGTGAGCTGAGCGACTTTGGCTTGGCCTGGGCGACCTGTGCACAGACGCTGACGCTAGACCTTAGCGGCTCGGCCGATGCGGGCGTGCTCGCGCTATTGGCGAAGCTGCGGGTGGCCCAAACGGCGCAGCAAGAGGCGCAGCGCCTGCGCCAGGAGCTGGCCGGCTTGCAGGACAGCGCGGCCGCGGCCGAGTTGCGCGTGAGCGAGGCCGGGGCGCGTTTGCAGCCGCTCTTGCAACAGGCCGGTGTCGCCGAGTTGCAGGCCCTGCGTGAATGCATTGCCGGCTCCGATCAGCGCCGCCTGGCCGAGACCGCCTTGCAGGCCGCCGAGAGCGCGCTGGCCGAGGGCGGCGATGGGCTCAGCCAGGCGGCGCTGGAGGCCGAGGTGGCCGCGCTTGATTTGGCCCAGATCAGTTTGACGCTGGCCGAATTGGCGCGCCAGATCAGCGAGCTTCAGCAGCAAAGCGAGGGCTTGAGCGCCGAACTCAAACAGGCGCAAACGGCGCTGGGGCTGATTGCCGGCCAGGACGATGCGGCGCGCGCCGAAGGCCAGCGCCAGGACGCGCTGGCCAAGATGGCGAATGCGGCCGAGCGCTATGTCAAGGTCTACACCGCCTCTCGCTTGCTGAAATGGGCGATCGATCGTTACCGCGAAACCAAGCAGGGTCCGATGCTGGGGCGCGCCGGCGAGATCTTTGCGGCGCTGACGCTGGGCTCATTCCAGCGCCTCAGCGTCGACTTCGAGGCCCAGCCCCTGACCCTGCATGGCCTGCGCGCCGATGGCCGCCTGGTCGAGGTGGCCGGCATGAGCGAGGGCACGCGCGATCAGCTCTTCATGGCGCTGCGGCTGGCGGCGCTGGAGCTGCACATCGCGCAGGACCCGGTCCACGCCTTGCCCTTTATTGCCGATGATTTGTTCATCAACTACGACGACGCCCGCGCCGAGGCCGGCTTGCGGGCGCTGGCCGAGCTGTCCGAGCGCACGCAGGTGATCTTCTTGAGCCACCACGCGCATTTGCTGCCTGCGGTGCGGGCGGTATTCGGAGACGCGGTCAATGTGATCCGCTTGTAGCCAGAGCCTGCTTTCCTGCGGCCCCTGCTTTGCTCGCCTGCGCAGGCCGTCAAGCCAGCACGACCCGGTCGCGACCCGCGGCCTTGGCCTGGTACAGCGCCCGGTCGGCGCGCTGGAAGATAGCCTCGGCGCTGTCGCCTGGCTGCCAGATAGCGACGCCAAAGCTGGCGCTGATGGCCGGCTGGCTGGCATCACCGGCGCAGGCCACCTGGCTCCTCAGGCGCTCGGCCAGCACCATGGCGCCGGCGGCCTGGGTATCGGGCAGCAGGGCAACGAACTCCTCGCCACCATAGCGGAAGGCCTGGTCCTGTGCGCGCAGGCCGGCGCGCAGCTGCCGGGCGAACGTGGCCAGCACCCGGTCGCCGGTGTGATGGCCAAAGCGATCATTGATGCTTTTGAAAAAATCCAGATCAAGCATCAGCAGCGCAAAGGGCTGGCGCTGCCGCTGTGCCGTTCCCAAGGCGCCGGCCATCGCTTCATCCAGCGCACGGCGGTTCGGCAGTTCGGTCAGGCCGTCGGTCATTGCCTGCAAGCGCACCTCGGCTTCCGCGCGCAGCTTGCACATCTGCAGAAAGCCCAGATTGGTAGCGATGATGTAGATGAAGCCGAACAGATAAATGGCTTCGCTCCAATCTTCAGAAAGCTGGAACTGCCCCGCTTGCAGTTCGGTCAACAAGATAAAGGCGGCGCGTACAGGCAGCAGCAGGCCCATGCCGAGGTAGAGCAAGGCCACGATGTGCTGTACGGTGCGCAACTCGGGTTTGGGTTTGCGCCACAGCGCCAGCGCGTTGAGTAATTGCAGCCAGCCGTAAACAAAGCCGTTGACGATGGTCGGCACCAGGGAGGGCATGCTGGCCGGGCTATTGGCTCGCGCCATCTGCTCAAGGATCGCGCTCGCCGCTGCCGCCCCGCTGACCACGCAAACCATCAGCGCCAGTCTGCGCGAAGCAATTGGCATGCCGAGGAACTGCCGAATGGCCAGGAAGAAAAGGGCCACGCTGAGGGCACCCAAGGCATTGCCCAGCAGGGTCGACAGTGGCATCGGCCACCATTTCAAATGGGCCAGCAGCAAATAGGCCAGGGCCTGGCAGGCGACCGCCCAGGTCCAGGTCTTCAGGCCGTTGCGCTCGTCGGCCGCGCTGCGGGCGACCCACAGCATGGTGGCGATCGCCGCCAAGGCGCCGGTCTGAGCGAGAAACAGGGTGCGAATATCCAAGCGACGAAGTGGCTGATTTGGGGGCGGGCTGGCTGGGCGCCAGCAATGGCGGCGTTAAGGGCTTGGTTGGGCCGGCAGCCGAGCGTGCAGTTAGCGCCAACGCGCCGAACCTTTAGTATCGCCTGCCGCCAGCACGCAGTGGGCCTGGGCTGCGAAAGCGATGCTTCGGCTGTGTCATCCGACCGGCTTTTGGCCGGCTAATTCGTTCCTGGCTTCGCGCAGCTGCGATTGGACGCGCTGCACATCGCCGGTCAGGCGGCTGGCCAACAGGTCAATCAGGTGAAAGCCAAAGGCCGGATCCTGGAAATACAGCTGCCTGACGGTGCTGTGATGAATCCGCAGCACCGTGCAGGCCGTAACGCAGCGCACGGTGGTGGTGCGTATGCGGCCGGGCGAAAACAGCGCGATCTCACCGAAGATGCGGCCCGGCTCCAGGACCTTGCCCAATTCGACCAATTCCATCTGCCCGTCCACCAGCAAGAACAGATGCTCGGCGCGCTCGCCCTGGCTGAACAGAGTCTGCCCGGCCTTGAGCTTTTTGGCCTTCATATAGGGCTTGAGCCAAAGCCCGGCATGGTCGGCGGCGACCTCGGCGCTGCGCACGCGGCGCGTCAGCCGGGTGACTTCAATCGCGCGGTACAGATTGACCGGCAACAAGAGGGCCGCGATGCAAAGCGTGATGGGCGAGGGGTGCAGCGCGCCAAAGGTCATCAGGCCGATATTGCTGCCGACGGCAAGCCAACGCAGCGGCAGCATGGTGCGCGCCAAGGCGCCGGCCATCACCAGACCGATGCCGATGACGGCCGCCAAATAGGCCAGTGTTTGCTGTGGAGATGCCCACACACCGGCAAGCCAGGCAAGGGCAAATCCGCTCTGCTGAGAGATCCACTCGTTCAAAGTGCTGCTCGGGGTTGTGGCATGGGATAAGAACTGTGCGTGGGTGGGAATTTGGTGCCGATTTGCGGCCGGCAGTTCGCCGCACGCCCCTGTTTATAATCTCGATCGACGCTGAAATTTCGGGGTCACCGCCGATTTACCAACTACTTGCGGGCGGGCTATCAAATACGGCTAAAGCGTTGCGGCTCCGAGATACCCTGGGCCGGCAAACGCCGGTGTCAGGGCACTCGGAGTTACTATTTTCATCATGCAAAGCCTCGCTTCTTTTGATCGTTGCTTGACCCGCCGTGCCGCGTCGGCAGCGGCGCCCGCGCAAGTCCTGGCGATGAAGCCCTTGATTGACCCAAAGACCAGCAAGTCTGCGCTGGCAGCGCAAGCGGCCGCGGCCGGCTGTGCATTGAGACCATAACGCATGAGCCCCCAGCCATCCGCTCAGCCATCCGCTCAGCCATCAGCCCATCCGCCGCTGACCCAGCAAGAGGTGCTGGCGCTGCTGGCGGTCACGCGGGCGCTGGCCGCGCCGTTTGATCTGCCCACCATGCTGCAAACGGTGACCGCCGCCGCGCGCCAAGTGCTGCATGCGCAGCGCAGCTCGATCTGGTTACTGGACAAGGACGCGGCGGAATTGGTGCTGGAGGTGTCCAAAGACCTGGCGCAGATCCGCTTGGCCGTAGGCGTCGGCCTGGTGGGTGCTTGCGCCCGTGACCGGGTGTTGATCACGGTGCCGGACTGTTATGCCGACCCGCGCTTCAATGCCGAGGTCGACCGGCTATCGGGCTTTCGGACTCGGTGCAGCATGACGCTGCCGCTGATTGACCACACCGGTGCCTTGGTCGGCGTGATGCAGGTCTTGAACCGGACCGACGGCGTCTTCGATGCCGAGGATGAGCCGCTGGCGGCGGCCTTGGCGGCGCAATGCGCGATGGCGCTGAGCCGGGTGCGCATGCTGGCGGCGATGGTGGAGGGCGAGCGCATGCGCCAGGAGCTGGAGCTGGCGCGCGCGGTGCAGCTGTCGACGCTGCCGGCCGCGCTGCCCGCGATTGCCGGCTACGACATGCACGGCATATTTTTGCCGGCCTCCTTGACCGGTGGCGATACCTATGACATCGCGCTGATCGAGCAGGGCTTGCTGCTGGTGCTTGGTGACGCGACCGGCCACGGGATTGCGCCGGCGCTGTCGGTGACGCAGATGCACGCGATGTTGCGGATGGCATTTTCCATGGGCGCCGACCTGGAGACGGCCTTTCGCAAGGTCAATGACCAGCTCGCCGCGACCTTGGCGGACAGCCGCTTTGTGACCGCCTTCATCGGCCTGCTGGACACCCACAGTCACCGCCTGCGGTTCTTGAGCGGCGGCCAGGGGCCCATCCTGCATTTTCAGGCCGCCACCGGTGCCTGCCTCAGCTACAGAGCCACCAGCTTCCCGATGGGCGCGATGCCGATTCAGAGCCTGCGGCCGCCGGTCGAGATCGAGCTGGCCCCGGGCGATTTTTTGTGCCTGCTGACCGACGGTATTTACGAGTACGAGGCGCAGGGCGGTGAGCAATTCGGGCGCCTGCGGGTCGAGCAATTGCTGGCCCAGCATTGCGCTAGCTCGGCCGAGCAGATGGCAGGCTTGATCCTGGCCGCGGTGCGGGCGTTTGCGCAGGGTGCAGCGCAAGAAGATGACATCACCATGCTGCTGCTCAAGCGCGTGGCTTGATGCAGGATTGTCTTCAATTTGTCACCAAACTCGCGTAGGCTGTTGGCGTAGTGACTGCTGAGTCCGCGCGCCGGAGCTCGGGCGCACTGGCCCACCAACACAAGCGAGAAACTGCAATGGAATTGGACGTTACTGAAGTCGATGGCAACCACCGCTGCATACGACTCAATGGTCGGCTGGATGCCGCCGGCGCCGAGCAGATCGGTATTCGCTTCACGGCGTCCACCGCGGCGACCGGTCGGCATGCGATCGTGGACCTGGCCGGTGTGCCCTTTATTGCCTCGATGGGCATTCGCTTGTTGATCGCCAGCGCACGCGCGCTCAACGCCAAGGGCGGCAAACTGGTCATGTTCGGTGCGCAAGAGTTGGTGCAGGACCTGCTGCAGCAGGCCGCGGTGGACCAGATCATTCCGCTGGTGGCGACCCAAAGCGAAGCGCTCGAGCTGCTGGTGGCCTGAGCGCCGTGCGTGATGGCTGAACTGCAGAGCGGGCTGGGCGGGCAAGGTCAAACAGCGCAGGACCTACTAGCGCCGGCCTTGCGTCTGTCCCTGCCCAACCGGCTCGATTCGCTCGAATTCGCTCGGCTGGCGCTGCATGACTATCTGGCCCCCTTGGCGCTGAGCGCAAAGGTCTGGTTCAAGCTGG
>NZ_JANNMI010000329.1:0-2400 GCF_031397715.1 Roseateles sp. | reverse complement strand
CTTTGCCATGGCCGGTGCGGGCGAAGCGGGGAAGCCCGTCATCCACGCGCTGGAGCAAATCTCCCACGCGCTGATGCGCATGATCGGCGTGATCATCCAACTGGCTCCGCTCGCGGCGTTCGGAGCCGTCGCCTTTACCCTCGCGAAATTCGGCGTCGGCAGCTTGTGGGGGCTGGGCAAGCTGATGGCCTGCGTGTACCTGACGTGCGCGTGTTTCATTTTCGGTGTGCTGGGGCTGCTGCTGCGGCTGACCGGCCTCAGCCTCTGGCAGTTCCTAAAATACATCCGGGAGGAAATCGTGATCGTGCTGGGCACCGCGTCCTCCGAACCCGTGCTGCCGCGCATGATGGCCAAGATGGAAAACCTCGGCGCCAAGAAGTCCACCGTCGGCCTGGTGATCCCGACCGGCTACTCCTTCAATCTGGACGGCACCTCGATCTACCTGACCATGGCCGCCGTCTTTATCGCGCAGGCCACCAACACACCGATGTCGCTGACGCAACAACTGACCCTGTTGGCCGTGCTGCTGTTGACCTCCAAGGGCGCGGCCGGCGTGACCGGCAGCGGCTTCATCGTGCTGGCCGCCTCGCTCAGCGCCGTCGGCGGCATCCCGGTGGCGGGCCTGGCGCTGATCCTGGGCATTGACCGCTTCATGAGCGAGGCGCGCGCGCTGACCAATCTGATCGGCAATGGCGTCGCCACCCTGGTGGTCGCCAAGTGGACCGGCGACCTCGATGTTGAGCGCATGAACCGCCACCTCAACAACGAGACCGATCTGGAAGCCGACGCGCCCGAGCAGGTGCTGGACCGTGTCAACGTGCAGCTCAAGACCTGATCAGCGCAAACCCATTAGGTCAAAGCCAAACGCACCCTGGCGGCCTGATATTCAGCCGCCAGGCGTGCCACCAAAGCCGCCGCCGGTAACACCTCACGCACCGCGCCGATGCCCTGGCCGCAGCCCCAGATTTCCTTCCAGGCCTTGGCGGAGCTGCCGCCGAAGTTCATCGCTGTGGGGTCGCTCTCGGGCAAGTTGTCCGGGTCCATGCCGGCATTGACGATGGAGCCGCGCAAGTAGTTGCCGTGCACGCCGGTGAACAGATTGCTGTAGACGATGTCGTCGCTATTGCTCTCGACAATCATCTGCTTGTAGGCCTCCGAGGCGCGCGCCTCCTCGGTGGCGATAAAGGCCGAGCCGATATAGGCAAAGTCGGCGCCCATAGCCTGAGCCGCTAACACCGCATCGCCACTGGCGATAGCGCCCGACAGCGCGACCGGGCCGTCGAACCACTCGCGAATTTCCTGGATCAAGGCAAACGGGCTCTTCACGCCGGCGTGGCCGCCAGCACCAGCCGCCACCGCGATCAGGCCGTCGGCGCCTTTTTCGATCGCCTTCTTGGCGAACTTGTTGTTGATGATGTCGTGCAGCACGATGCCGCCCCAGGCGTGCACGGCCTGGTTGACGTCCTCGCGCGCGCCCAGCGAGGTGATGATGATGGGTACCTTGTACTTGGCGCAGACGGCCATGTCATGCTCAAGTCGGTCGTTACTTTTGTGCACGATCTGGTTGATCGCAAACGGCGCGGCCGGCTGGTCCGGGTTGGCCAGGTTGTAGGCGGCCAGCTCGGTGGTGATCTCGTTCAGCCACTCGTCGAGCAGCTCGGCCGGGCGGGCGTTCAAGGACGGCATGGAGCCGATCACGCCGGCCTTGCACTGGGCAATCACCAATTTGGGGTTGCTGATGATGAAGAGCGGCGAGCCGATGATGGGCAGCGGCAGATTCTGCAAAATTGCGGGCAAGGACATTGAAAGGTTCTCCGTTCAGAAATCACTCAAAAAGCGTCGAGCGCCATCGCGGTGACGCTGTCGGCGCCCTCCACAATGGCATCGCGCAGGCCGCCGGCGCGGCTCAGAATGTGCTCGGCATAAAAGCGCGCGGTGGCGATCTTGGCCGACATAAAGGCCGCGTCGTTGCCCGCCGCCAAGTGATCTTCGGCAACCATCAGCGAGCGTGCCAACTGCCAGCCGGCGACCAGATTGCCGGCCAACATCAGATAGGGCACCGAGCCGGCGTAGGCCGCGTTCGGATTGCTGCGCGCATTGGCGGCGATGAAGTCCACCACATCGAGGTAGGCCAGGCGAGCGGCCGCCAGGCGTTTGAGCACCGAGCGAGCGGCGGCGCTGTCAGCGCGAGCGGCCAACTGCGCCTCGGTCGCCTCGACCATCTCCGCCACCGAGCGGGCAAAGGCGCCTCCGTCGCGGCCGGTTTTGCGGCCGACCAGGTCATTGGCCTGGATGGCGGTTGTGCCTTCGTAAATGGTCAGGATCTTGGCGTCGCGGTAATGCTGCGCCGCGCCGGTTTCCTCGATAAAGCCCATGCCGCCATGCACTTGCACGCCCAGG
>NZ_JANNMI010000300.1:0-3735 GCF_031397715.1 Roseateles sp. | reverse complement strand
CGTGCGATGGCGATTCGTCGTGGCGAATATGATTATCTGCTGCCCACGGTGCTCGATGACGAACTGACCCTGGCCACCTGGTTGCTGCCCGGCGATGGGCGGCTGGTGATGGAGCGGCGCTTCCAACTGATCCGCGACCGCGACCACGCCACGGTCTTGCGCGGCCGCTGGGAGCTGGTCTGCATCGCCATCAGCAGCGGCCAGCCGCGCCGCATGCCGGCCGAATTCTGCGAATGCTATTTGCCGGCGGCGCTGGCGCCCGTGGCCGGGCAGATTCAGCAGTAGCACCGGCCGGCTAAAAAATACCGCTGAGGTGGCGCGGCAGCGCCGGCTTGGCCGTTTGCTTGCCCCCGCCCTGTTCGACCCATTCCAGGTAGCGCTGCACGGCGTCCAGCGGATGGTTCTTCGGCATTTGCGGCGGGCGGGCGTTTGCGGCCAGCGCCAGCGCGGCGGCGGCGCCCGGGTCGCCCATCAGCACCAGGCTGGTGGCGAGGTCGAGCCGGGCCTGCCAGATTGCCGGCACGGCCTTGTCGGGGCTGCTGTCCAGCAAGGTCACGCGCTGGGCCAGCAGTTGGGCGCTGCCCTGCCAGTCGCCGCGCGCGCGCAGCAGCTCGCCCTCGGCCTGCTCGACGCGGCTGTTCAGCCAGAGGTCTTGCTGCAAATGCAGCTCGGCGTCCCCTCGCAGGCGCTGGATAGCGGCGGCTGCCAAGGCCAGATCGTCCAGCAGCAGGCCGGTGCGCGCCAGTGACAGCCAAGCATCGGCCCGCCGCAAGGCACCGAGCTGGCGGCCGTCGGCGTCCACCGCCGCCAGCAAGGCTTGCGCCTCGGCGGCCAGCTCGGCGGGCGGCGCGGCATGGGCCAGCGTGCGGGCCAGCAAGAGTGCGGCGCGCGCGGCCGCCAGCGCTGGCTTGGGCGTGCCCTTGTTGGCGCTCAAGAAGGCCTGACGTGCCGCCACGGCCAGCGCGTACTCGCCCCGGTCGTGGTGATAACGGGCCATTTCAGGGTACAGATGCGCCCGCGCCGCGCTGCCGGCGCCGTGCAGGCGGTCCATCGCGGCCGCCAAGGCCGAATTACGCTCCTCAATGCGCTCGTAGTCACCGAGCCGAATCTGCATCGCCCAGGTGTTGCGGCGCAGCGCCAGCGCATGGCGCAGGTTCTCGGTGGACGCATTGGCCTGCGCCGTTTCGGTCTGGCGCAGCTCGGCCAGCGCAGCGCTGAAGCGGCCCTGGCCCGAATAGAGGATCGAGACGGCATTGTGGTGAAAGGCGCGCTCAAAGCTGCCGGGCGGGTAGAGACGATCGGTCAGCTCGCCGAGCTCGTGCAAGGTCTGCGCGGCGGCCTGCAGCCGGCCGGTTTTCATTTGGCTGTCGGCCAGCACGGCCAGCAATTCCCGCATGCTCTCCGACTGCGGCCCATACAGCCTGGCGATGCGTGGCCGCAGCGGCTCCAGCTGGGCGATCACGCCGTCCCAGGGGCCGGACGGCGTGTAGATCTGCGCCAGTTTGAGCCGCGCGTTGACGGTGCGCTCGTCATCTTCACCGTAGGCCTTGGCCGTCAGCGCGATCCACTCCTCCGCCAAGGGCCCCGCCAGGTCGTAACGGCTCAGGCCCTCGTAGGTCTTGCTCAGCACCTCCAGCAGGCGCAGCTTGGTGGCCGGCTCGTCCTTGAATTTGTCGGCCAACTCCTGGCGGCTTTTCTCCAGCAGCTGCAAGACATTGGGCGATTCGCCGCCATGCTTGTCGGGGCTGGCGCTGCCGAGCAGGTCGGTCAGGTAAAGCGTCACTTGATCGGACTGATGGGCGGCGGCATCGGCGCGCTGCCATTGCGCCAGGCTGACCGCCAGCCCCGCCAACACCGCCACGGTCAGCGTGCTGCCCAAGGCCGCCGGCAAGGCATTGCGGCGCAGCCACAAGCTGCTGCGGTGGCGCCAATCGTCGCGGCGTGCGCCGACCGGGCGCTGCGCCAGCCACAGCCGCAGGTCATCGACCAAGGCGCCGACGCCGGCATAGCGCTCAGTCGGATCCTTTCTCAAGGCCTTGGCGACGATGGCTTCCAAATCGCCGCGCACGCGGCCGAAGTCAGCCGGCCGGCCGCTGTTCGTTTCAGTGAGTAATTGCCCGAGGCGCGGTGCATCCTCATGCAGCAAGGCATGCTCGGCGGCGACGCGCGACTTGCCCTCGGCCGCGAACGGCAGCCGCCCGCTCAGCAGCTCGAACAGCAGCACGCCGAGCGTGAACACATCGGCCGCCACGCCAATCGGCGCGCCGCTGAGCTGCTCCGGCGCGGCATAGCCGAGGGTCAGGCCGCGCCCACTGAGGCGCGTCAGCTCACCCGGCGCTTCATCGTCCAGCAGGCCGGCGATGCCGAAGTCCAAAACCTTGGGGTTGCCCGCAAAGCTGACCAGCACGTTCGACGGCTTCAGGTCGCGGTGCACGACCAGTTGCGCATGCGCATATTCCACCGCCTGCGCGACGCGAATCAACAAGGCCACCCGCTCGGCCACCGTCGGGCAGGCGGCACGCACGTGATCCGTCAGCGTGCGGCCGTCTACATATTCAAGCACCAAAAATGGCAGGCCCGCCTCGATGCCGGCGTCCAGCAGCTTGGCGATGCCGGGGTGATTGAGCCGCGCCAACACCGCCCGCTCGCGCGCAAAGCGATCCTGCAATGTGGCCTGCTGCAGGTCGCCGCGCAGCAGCTTGACCACCACTTCTTGCTCGTACAGCCCGTCGGCGCGCTTGGCTGCCCAAGCCTGACCCATGCCGCCTTCGCCGATCTTGCGCAGCAGTGCCCAGGCACCCATGCGCCGGCCGGCCAGCTCGGGGTTGGCGCCGACCGGCGCGCCTTCGTCGTGCTGCAGCGCTTGCTGCAAAAGGGCATCGAAGGCGGCAGGGCTGGCGGGCTGAGCGGCCAACATGCGCGCCAGCTGCTCGGCCAGCGGCGCATCGGCGGCGCTGAGCGTGGCCAGCCAGGGCGCACGCGCGGGCTCGGGCAGATCCAGCGCTTCATCGAGCAGGCCGGAGAGCCGCTGCCAGTGCTGGGCGTCCATCAATAGACGGTCGCGGCCTTGTCGCCCAGCAGCTCGGTCATCAAGGCGCGCGCCTTGATCAGGTCGCGCTCGACGGTGCGCCGCGCCACCCCGCGCAGCTGCGCCACCTCGGCCATCGGCGTGCCGGCAAACCCAATCATCTCAAGCAGCTCATACAGGCCGGGGTCGAGTTGCTGCATCTGCAGCAAGGCCCGGTCGATGGCGATCAGCTCGACGGCTGAGCTGATCGGCGCCACCACCTCGGCGGCCGCCGACAGCGTCAGCAAGGCACCCACATCGCCGCCGCGCTTGTCGGCTCCAGCCGCGCGAATGTGGTCGACGACGACCGAACGCAGCACCCGGCCGACATAGGCAAAAAACTGGCCGCGCGAGTTGCCGTTGAGGCCTTCGCTGTCGGCCATGCGCAGCCAACTCTCATGCACCAAGGCGGTGGTGTTGAGGCCCACCACGCCGCTGGCCTGCGCCAGCCTGGCCCGGGCGGACCGTTTGATCTCGGGGTAGAGCCGCTCGAACAGCGCATTGACGGCGCCGGCCTCGCCTTGGCTGGCACTGGCCAAGAGTTCGGTGACGGAGGGTGGGCTGTTGCGCATGTGCGGGCGATTATGGGGGGCAAGCATGACACCCCTGATTCGGGGGGAGGCCGAAATAGACGCGCAAAGGCTGTCGCGCTGGCCGCTGGACTACGT
>NZ_JANNMI010000289.1:0-3545 GCF_031397715.1 Roseateles sp. | reverse complement strand
CCAGGTCCACCGGCACCAGCGGCTCGATCGTCTTCGGGTCCTTGCCCATCCGCTTCGCGACCGTGCGCATCGCGGCCAGGTCGGCCAGCACGGGCACCCCGGGGAAGTCCTGCAGCACCACGCGGGCCACCACGAAGGGGATCTCGTTGACCCGCTTGGTCTTCGGCCGCCAATTGGCGAGCTCGGCCACGTGTTCTTGGGTGACTTTCTGGCCGTCGCAGTTGCGCAGCACGCTCTCCAGCACGATGCGCATCGAGACCGGCAGCCGGTTCACGTTCGGGAAGGTCTTGGCAAGTTCGGGCAGCGAATAGAACTGGCCCTGCTTGCCAGCAGCAGTCTTGAAGTTCTTGCGCGTTTTCGCGAAAGCGTGGGCGGACTTTTGGGTGGCCATGGTGTGATCCTCTGCAAGTGGGTGACACAACTAAAAATTCATTGTGTCAGCCCTGTGCGATGGCGCTGGCTCGCGGGTGAATCACCGCACTGCGCGTGCCGCTTCGTCGTGCAGGTCAAGCCGCCGACAAGAGCGTGTCGATTTGCTGCAGCACGCGCGGACGCCAAAGTTCGGTTAGTCTGTCAGCTTGAATTCCCCGAGGAGCTGCCCATGAAACCCGTGTCCGAACTATTGAAGCCGCGTGATGGTACTTTGTGGCAGTTGCGCCGCGAAGACTCGGTGTACGTAGCGTTGGAATTGTTGGCACGCTATGACGTGGGCGCGCTCATGGTCATGGAAGGCGGCCGCCTGGTGGGAATATTCAGCGAGCGCGACTACACGCGCAAGATCGCGCTGCAAGGCCGCGGCTCCAAGGACACTACGGTCGCCGAGATCATGACAACCAACGTCATCACCGTCACGCCGAGCACACGCACACACGCATGCATGTCCCTGATGAGGGACAAACGCATCCGCCACCTGCCGGTGGTCGACGGCGACACCGTGTTGGGCATGATCTCGATCCGCGACCTGATGGAACTCATCATTGCCGAGCATGAGGCCACGATCTCCCACCTGGAGAACTACATTCGGTCTTGAGCTGATCGACTGCGGACCGGCCGTCGCCAAACGTCAACTCATGTTTCGCTGTCTGCCTTGACCGCATTGGTATTGAAGGCAGCTTGGAAGGCCCCTTGCCAGTCACTAAATCCACAACTTCTTTGCTGTAGTAGCCCGGTATGGGCACTGAGCAGTCGCAAGGTCGCGACACGGCTCGAACGAAAATCTGCTCATCGCCCCAGTTGCGCCGGCTCCCAAAAATCGTCTTTCTTAGCTGCTTTATCCCCTCCATCCAGGCTCAAATTCCTTGCTCGCACGAGCCATTCAAGAATTTTGGTTTGGTCAAAATTAATGTGCGGCACCGGCAGAATTTTTCAGCCTGGATGGAGGGGATGAAAGGGATAAAGAAAAGAAAACGGGCGAGATGTTCAGGCCACATAACTGACAATTCCGTGTGACAAGTCCGGATACATTGCCAACTTTGGGGCCGACAAAAAATGGTGGCGGACGCCGGCGGGCCGGGCGCTTGATAGCCTTGACCCCGGCTTGGCCGCCATCATCCTGTCGCGCTCGGGCCTGGGCCACAAACACGGCATCGTGCTGGGCAATCTGGTCGGTCTGATTGACGCCGATTACCAGGGCCAGTTGATGGTCAGCTGCTGGAACCGGGGTCAGACAGCCTTTGTGATTGAGCCGATGGAGCGCATCGCGCAACTGGTCTGGTGCCGGTGGTGCCGGTGGTGCAGGCGGCGTTTCGCATCGTTGACGATTTTTCGGATGCGTCGCAGCGCGGCGAGGCGGGCTTCGGGTCAACCGGCAAGGCTTGATGTGGGCGCACAGCGTCGCTGGAGGACAATCCTGCGCCATGGATTCACTTTTCCTCAATTCGCATGACGGCGACCCCATGCCTGAGCCGCCCGCAGCGGCAGATTCAGGTGCTTGTTGCGGCAATGGCTGCGCGCCTTGCATCTTTGATTTGCACGATCTGGCGATGGACCAATACCGGCAAGACTTGCGCGCCTGGCAGGCGCGCCGAGGATCGTCAGCCTTGCTCGCACCGGCCTAGAAAGCAGCCTTGATGCCCCTCATTCTTTACGACTGCGCCAGCGCGCCCAGCCCCCGCCGCGCACGCATCTTCTTGGCCGAGAAGGGCATCGCCCATGAGACGGTCGAGATCGACCTGCGCCGTGGCGAGCAGATGGGCCAGGCCTACGCCCAACTGAACCCGCAATGCACGGTGCCGGCGCTGCGCACCGATGAGGGCCTGCTGCTGTGCGACAACGCGGCCATCGCCGCCTATCTGGAGGCGCGTTTCCCGCAGCCGCCCTTGTTCGGCATCTCGCCCGAAGAGAAGGCTGAAATCGCCAGTTGGAACTGGCGGATCGAATTCGAGGGGCTGGTGAGCGTTGCCGAAGCACTGCGCAACAGCTCACCCGCGATGCTCAACCGGGCGCTGCCCGGGCCGGTGGACTATGCGCAGATTCCCGAGCTGGTCCAGCGCGGCTTGGCCAGAGTGCAGCAGTTCTTTGCGACCCTGAACGAGCGCCTGGACGGCCGCGACTTCATCGCCACCGAACGCTTCAGCGTGGCCGACATCACCGCGGTGGTGGCGGTTGATTTCGCGCGCGTGCTGCGACTCAAACCCGATGAGCTGAGCCAGCCGCATCTGCAGCGCTGGCGGCTGGCGATGGCGCAGCGGCCGACGATGGCGCTGCAACCCAAGGCTTAATCAAGCCTATTTCTCGAACTTCAGCAAGTCGTTGGGCAGCACCTTGATCGCGCTCAGGCACTTGCTCTCGGAAAGAAAAATGGGTCAGGTTCCAACACGGTTCGCTTTGTAAGCTTGATCCCTTTCATCCCCTTCATCCTGGCTAAAAATTCCCCCGGAGCCTAAAAAATAGGCTGACCCGATCGCGGCCTTGCCGACGTTTCCAGATGGCATATGTGAGCAAGAAAATTGAGCCTGGATAGAGGGGATAAAGGGGATTCCGGCGGATCTGGCGCAGGAGTGATGATGATCAGATTTCCGTGAAAACATCGTCGCCATGATTTTCCTTTGCAGACTTGGCGGCTCCTTAAGTGAACGGTATTGGGTCAGGTTCATTTAACCTTGATTCGGCAGTTGAAAGCGTCCGAAGGAGTCGTGCAGGGGCTTGCTGCCAAGGCGCGACGACGAAGTGGGCTCCTGCCCACGAGGAGGAGCAACGCAGTTCAGCGAGTTCCGGCGCGGCTCAGGCGGGCGATTAGCGTTTTCACCCAATTGGTGAATCTTGTAAACATGAGTGTTCTTAGTGTTCATCGATGTTTGTTCACTTTGGGGAGCGGTCAACTGCCGAATCAAGGTTTAACCTAGATCCAGCAGTTGACCGCTTACTTTTGCCAATTGAGTCCGATGCCTATTGAGGAAAGTCGATTCGACTTAGTTCACCATTTGGGTGAGAGCGCTACGCACCTGACTGCGCCGCGCTGCGGCACGCTGACATCGTTTCTTATCCGTGCGGGCCTCAGCCCGCTGCGGCGGCGCGCCGTGGCAGCGCACCGCAGCACATTAGGG
>NZ_JANNMI010000267.1:0-18248 GCF_031397715.1 Roseateles sp. | reverse complement strand
TGCTCGCAGTACCATTTGTTGATGCGGGTCAGCTTGTCGCGGGCGTCTTGCGAGCTTTGAGCTGCGACCGTGAGTTTGGCCTTGACCGTGTAGTCCTGGTAAGACGGCACGGCCACGGCGGCCAGCACGCCAACGAGGTAGATCATCACGATGAATCCAAAGCCTCCACCCAGGCGGCCGGCATAGGGCACAAACATGGCCAGCAGGTAGGCGAAGCGGTGGCGCGAAGGCATCGTGGCGTCGGCGTCCATCACCCGCGCAGCCCGTTTGCTCAGCCAGGGGTAGGCGGCAGTCAGCTCATGGAAGGACATCCAGAACCCCTTGGTCTGAGGCAATTGTTCCAGGTAAGCGGCAAGGTTGAGTTGCTTCCAACGTTGCGCGCCGGTAGCCAGTGCCGCCAGTGCGCGCGCGGCCCCCTCGGCCGAGCTCGAACAGGCCAGGCCGTGGCGGTCGCAGGTGCTCTCGCGGGCGCGTGAGTAGGCGCCGCCCAGGAGCGGCAGCCACAAGGCCGGCCAGCGCAGCAGGTGGCCCGACAGGTGCTTCATGCGCAGATGCCCCAGTTCGTGCCCGATGTAAAAGCGCACACCGTCGGCATGCTCGGCCATGGCATCGACCACACCGGACAGCAGCACCACGTACTGCGTGCCCAAGAATTTGGTGGCGAAGGCATTCATGGCGCCGTCGCCATTGAGGACGTAGGCCTCAGGGCGAGTGCTGATGTCCAGGCGATCACAGCAGGCTTCAAATTGAGCGTACAGGTCCGGGTACTGTGCGGCCGATAGCTTGACGCCATTGCCCTTGATGTGCGCGATCAGTGCCGACTGGATGAATAAATAGAGCAAGAAACCCAATGCCAGGCCGATCAATGCGATGCCGAAAGTGCCGGCGATAAGGCCCAACCAGAACAGCAGGCCGAGCACCAAGGTGATCTTGCTCAGGATCCGCTCGCGCGGGTAGACGAGGTTTTGCATGAAGTTCCCTCCCAGGAAATATTGAATAGTTCTTGCTGGCAACGTGACCCGCAAGTAACGCAATTATTAATCGGTAAGTATTGCCCATCTGATGGGGTGTTTGAGGTCGGCTTTACCCCTGGCTAGGGAATGTCTGGTTGGTTGGCAGCGCAGTCAATAGATTGCCGCGAAATCGCCGGCAACGATGGCGAAATTGTCGTGAGCCTGTTGTTGCCGGCCATCAAGGCGCCGCCAACTCCCTATGCAACCACGCCCTGGCCATCGTCCAGTCGCGCTTGACGGTGGCCGGCGAAATGGCGAGCAGCTCGGCGATTTCGTCGATTTCCAGGCCACCAAAAAACTTCAGCTCAACCACCTTGGCGGCGCGTGCGTCGATCTGCTCAAAGGCCAGCAAGGCCGCGTGGACCTGCAGCACTTCGCTGTTGACGCTCTGGCCGATTTCCTCGGCCTCGGTCAGGTTCAGCGACACCAGCTCGGCCTCGCGCTTGACCGCTTGCTTGGCGACCGCGTGGTTGACCAGGATGCGCCGCATCATGATGGCGGCGACGCCGATGAAATGGCCACGGCTTTGCCATTCGGTGCGGGGCTGCTCGCTCAGGCGAAACCAGGCCTCGTGCGTCAGCGCGGTGGCACTGAGCGTGTGGCCGGCCGACTCCTTGCGCATCTGCGCGGACGCGGCGCGTTTGAGTTCACCGTAGAGCAGGGCAAACACCTCGTTGACCGCATTCAGCGACGTGCCGCTGTCCAGCTTTTGCAGCCATTGGGTCAGGTCGGCGTGGTCGGGGCTGGTCGGCATGGCTGCGATTGTGGCCGCGGCAAAGCGTGCGCGAACACAGGGCATGTGCGGATGGGGGCGGCGCTGAGCCTGCCGGACAATTCCGGCCATGCCCAATTTGCCCCCAGCCTCCACGTCCTGGCCCGCCGTCAAGGCCTTGTTCGAGCGCGCATTGGCGTTGCCGCAGGCTGAGCGCGAGGCCTGGGTGGGCGGCGAAGCGGCGACCGACCTGTCGCTGCGCGACGAGGTTTTGTCGCTCTTGGCCCATCACTGCGACAGCACCGGCAACAGCACCGGCGGCGGCTTCATGGCCGACTCGGCGGCGCAGCGCCTGACCGGCTGCGCCGCGCGCATCGGACAACGCCTGGGCGCCTGGGAGGTCGTGCGGCCCTTGGGCGCCGGCGGCATGGGCGAGGTGTTCGAGGCCAAGCGCGCCGACGGCCACTACCAGGGCCGGGCGGCGATCAAGCTGCTCAAGCGAGGCATGGATACGGTGGCTGTGCTGCAGCGCTTCGCGCAGGAGCGCCAGGCGCTGGCGCGGCTGCAGCATCCGAACATTGCCGGCCTGCTGGACGCCGGCCTGAGTGCCGACGGCCTGCCGTTTTTTGTGATGGCCTATGTGGACGGCAAACCGCTCGACGTCGCCGCCGGCGGCATCACCCTGGAGCAGCGGCTGGCGCTGTTTCTGCAGCTCAGCGACGCGGTCTCGTATGCGCACCGGGCCTTGCTGGTGCACCGCGATCTGAAGCCCGGCAATGTGTTGGTGACGCCCGAGGGTCAGGTCAAGCTGTTGGACTTCGGCATCGCCAAGGCACTCGATCCCAGCGATTCGGTCGACGGCCAAGACGCCAACACCACGGTCGGTTTGGTGCGCCCCTTCACGCCCAATTACGCCAGCCCCGAGCAGGTGCGCGGCGAGCCGGTCACCACCTCGACCGACATTTATTCGCTCGGCGTCTTGCTCTATCAGCTGCTGACCGGCGTGCGCCCGACGGGTCGGCGCGCCACCACGCCGGCCGAGGCCGCCCGCAGCGTGCTGGAAGAAACTCCCACCAGGCCCAGCGGCCTCGGCGCGGACCTTGGCTTCGGCCCGGATTGGCTGTCTACCCGCAAGCGCTTGAGCGGTGATTTGGACAATATTTTGCTGAAGGCGCTGGAGAAAACTCCCGAGCGCCGCTATGCCTCGGTCGAGGCCTTTGCCGCCGATGTACGCGCTCATTTGGCCGGTTATCCGGTCTCGGCCCATGCGCCCAGCCGGGGCTATTTGCTGAGTAAATTCGTGCGCCGCAATCGGCTGCCGGTCGGTTTGGGGCTGCTGGCGCTGCTGGCGCTGGTGGGCGGCACGGCTGGGGCCAGCTGGCAGGCGCACCAGGCGGCCCTGGCGCGCGACGCGGCGCAGGCCCATCTGGCGCGCATCCGCAGCATCACCCGCGAGGTGGTGCTGCGTCACGGCGACGCCATCACCCATTTGCCGGGCGGCCTGCAGGTCAAGGAAAGCCTGCTGAAAGACCTGCTCAAGCACCTCGAACAACTGGCCGCCGAGGGCGGGCAGGACGGTATCTGGCAGGCCGATCTGGCCGCCGTCTACGCGCGCCTGGCCGATATTGCCGCCGATGACAACGGCGCCTCGTTGAACAAGGGCGCCGAGGCTCGCGCGTTTGCCGAGCGGGCGATTGCCTTGGCCGAGCAGGTCTGGCCGCAGCAGCGCGGCGACGCCGATTTTGTCGGTCTGTATGTGCAGGCGCTGCAGGTGCAGGCGCTGGGCTTGCGCGCGGCAAAAAAACCGGCTGAATCGGTGCAGCTGATGGAAAAAGCGCTGGTGCGCCTGGACGAGGCCGACGCCGCCGTGCCGCCGGACAAGCGCCGCGCGCTGCAGCTGACGCGGGCGGCGGCGTTGCTGCGCATGGGCTTGTTCTATGACAACCAGACCAACGCCAGCCTGAATCAGCCCGAGCTTGGCCTGCAATGGCTGGCCAAGGGCGAGGCCTTGCTGGCGCAGTTGGGGCAGACGGCCAAAGAGCCTCAGTGGCATGAGATTCAAGCCTCGCTGTTTGGTGCCCGTGCGTTGACGTTGGCGCGGGTCAACAAGCTCGCCGAGGCGCGCGTGCAGGCCGAGGCCGCCGTCGCCTCGCGCCAAGCGGCCGCCGCGCTGGCACCGAACAACACCGCCGTGATTGACGGGGTCGTCAGCGAGGCCGCCAATCTGGGCGTGATTCTGCTGCGCCAGCCCGATGTAGCGGCGGCCTTGTTGGCCACCCAGCTGTCCTGGACCCAATGCGAGCGCTTGGTGCGTGAGGCCGGGCCGGGCAATAAATGGGAGGCCGATCTGCCCCGCGTGGCCTTGCACCACGGCCGTGCCTTGGTTGAAAACCAGCGCTACGCCGAGGCCTTGGCCGTCGTCAAGGTGGCGCTGGCCGGCTTGGCGGTGCGCGCTGCCAAACAGCCCAGCGTGCATCTGACACGCCTGCAGGCTTGGCAAAACATCTATCTGGCGCGGGCCCTGCATGGCAGCGGCGAGGCGGTGCCGGCGCTGGCCTTGTTGCATCAATCGATGGCTGTGTTGGCCCCCTTGGCCGAGGCCGAGAAAGCGCGCGACGCTTTGCTCAATTTGGCCGAGGGTCAGGTCTTGCTGGCGCGTTGGGAGCCGGGTCAAAAAGCCCAGTGGCAGGCCCAGGCCAAGCGCAATTACCAGCGCGCCCATGCGATCACGGCGCTGGCCGGCGACCATGCCTTGGCCTATGTCGCGGTGGGCGGGGCTTTGTAGCGCGTCGCCGTCATGGCGGCTAAACGCAGGTCGCCGGCCACATGATGGGGCCCAGGATAAGGACCAGCGCGATGAAGGCCTTGGCCAGCATCGCGAGCACGGCCTTCGCCGCGGCCAGCCCGGTCCACAGCGGCAAATAGGTGGACTTGGGCAGCACGATCAGCTGGTCCGGCTGGCCGCTGCTCATGTGCACGCCCAGCGTGGCCGGGCTGAGCGCGTCGGCGTGGCCTTCCAGATGCAGGATGGAGGCAAAGTTATAGGACGGCGGCGGCATCGGCATCGCCCATTCCAGCGTGGTTGCCTGCCAGGGGTCGCGCTTGGAGCGGCGGCCATAGCGCAGCTGAATCAGCAGGTCGATCAGCAACAGACCGACCAGGTACATCAGGAGAAAGGTCAGGTTGAAGCCGACCAAGATCAGCCAGAAGGCCGGCACCGACAGTCGCTTGATGGTGGCGCGCCCGGTCAACAGGGGCAGCCAGTAGTAAAGACCGGCCAGCATGGGGAACAAGAAAGCGCCAGCGACGACGTAGTGCAAGTGCGCGACGACGAAATGGCTGTCATGCGCCTGACAGTCAAACGGCACCATTGCCAGCATCACGCCGGTCAGGCCGCCCAGCACGAAGACAAAGAAGACGCCGAAGATGTAGAGCATCGGCAAGTCCCAGCGGTCGGTTTTGCCGGCTGGCATGGCGGTAACTTGGTCTTTCATCACGGCGTCGGTGTCTTGGTCGAGCCCAAGAACAGAAGCAGCAAGGGCTTCAGCGCGCCGGGGTCAAACAGATGCGGCGCGATCGCGTTGGAGTCGATAGTGGGCTTGGCCAGTACCACCCAAAGGATGGCCACGATCAATAGGAAGTAAACCGTGCTCAGCGTGAGACAGGCGCGCGTGCTGAAGCGGCCGTTGCGCGAGAACGCCAGCACCGCCATCAGGCCGGCCAGCACATGCAGCATGGCCATGCCGCCCACCAAGACCATCTTCAGCGAGAACCATTCGCGGAAGGTCGTCTGCATAAAGATCAGCGCGGTGCCGGTGGTTATGGCCATGAACGCGCCCGGCTAAGTCATCACCACATAGACAAAACGGGCGATGCGGTGCAGGCGCTCAAGCTCGGCCTTGTCTTCGACGAAGCGGCGCTGCCAGCAAGGCAATGGCCGCCCAGCCCGCACGACTGTGCTCGGCTTTGCCAACGCCCACCCACCCAGCCAGCCAGCACCAGCGGAGCGGCCAGCAGCACCGGATCGGCATTCCAGCGGGTCCAGAAGTCTGCCGGCACGAGGGCCGGGCCGCAGTAGGCGATCACAAGTTCGCGGATGGCGTTTGGTCCCGGGTACTGGTGTGGGACGTGGCCAGCGAAAAGCAGACGGGTGGCTTGAGATAGGGCAAGAAACTGTAAGGCCCTAGCGCCTGATTTTGAGTCTATGGAGCGGTAAAAGTAACTGATGAAATCATTGCATAGGCGGCCGGCCAGATTGCGCGATATTGGCGCGCTGACAACTGCTGCGGGAGTGCCGTTAATGTTCAATCTGCGCGGAGTCTTGTGGCTTGGCTTGTACCGCTTGTTCATCCTGGCGCCGCTGTTCGCGCTGATGCTGGGGGCGATGCCACCGGCGCGTGGCTTTTGGACCGAGTTTGCGGCCGCACTGGGCGACTCGGGCCTGGCGATGATGGGCCTGCAGTTCGGCCTGACGGCGCGCTTTCGCTATGTCACCGTACCCTGAGGCGAGGACGTGATTCACCACTTCCACCGCCCGGTCTCGCTGGCCGCGGTCGGCCTGGTGTTCGCCCATCCACTGATCATTTTTGCGGCCCAGCCCGAGCTGCTGGCGCGGCCCGAGTCGGGCGAGATTCCTATCGGCGCGGTCGCCGCCTTGTTGTCCATCGGCGCCCTGGCTACCGTGGTGGTGGCGGCGCTGTGGCGGGTCAAACTGAAACTGTCCTACGAGCTCTGGCAGCGCACCCACATCGCCTTGGCGCTAACCGCCATCATCGGCGGCATCGTGCATATGGTGGGAGGGAGCTTCCATCTGCAGGACCCGGTCAAGTGCGCGCTGTGGATCGCGCTGGTCGCGTTTTGGGTTGCCTTGCTGATCTATGTGCGCTTGGTCAAGCCGCTGTCCAAGCCGCCGCCGGGCTGGGCCGGCGAGACCGGCCACATCACGGCCGAGCTGCTGAGCCGCCATCTGCCGTCCGCTTACGACCAGCATGAGTACTTCATCTGCGGGCCCAATCCGATGATGGATGCGGTCGAAACGGCGCTGGGTCGGTTCGGCGTGCCAATGTCCAAGTACTATTCCGAACGTTATAGCTTCGCTTGAACTGAGCCTCATCCACCATGCGCCGAATTTTTGCCAACCGCCTGGCTTTTGCCACTGCCGTGATCGTGATCCTGATGTCGGCATTGTTCGCCGCTGCGCGCGCGCAGGCTCAAGCCTTGCCGGCCCAGCAATGCCGGGCCATGCCCGACCCGCAAGCGCGCCTGCTTTGTTATGACGCTTGGGTGGATGCGCAAGCCGGGCTTGCGTCGAGCAAGAGCGCGGCTGGGCCAGCGGCACCGGCCGCCGTGAGCTTTGGCCTTGAGCAGCAGGCCCGCAAAGCCGAAGCGCAGGAGATCGAAAGCGAAATCTCTGGCCTGTTCGAAGGCTGGGGGCCCAAGCAGGTGATCAAGCTGAACAATGGTCAGCTGTGGCAGATCACCGATGACAGCTCGGCCGTGCTTTACCTGAAGAACCCCAAGGTCAAGGTGCGCCGCAGCGTGCTGGGCTACTTTGTGCTGGAGTTCGAGGCCAGCACGCATACCGCCAAGGTGCGGCGTTTGGAGCGCTGAAGGACCAACACGTCGGCCCCGTGAGGCTCAGCGCAGTCTGGGCGGCAGCAAGATGTCCGGCCCGACCTGATCAATCTGCGTGTGGCCGCAAAAAGCCATCGTCAGGTCCAGCTCCTTGTGGATGATTTGCAGTGCCTTGGTGACACCGGCCTCACCCATGGCACCCAGGCCGTACAAGAACGCCCGGCCGATGTAGGTGCCGCGCGCACCGAGCGCTCGGGCCTTCAGCACATCCTGGCCCGAGCGGATGCCGCCGTCCATATGCACCTCGATCTGGCTGCCCACCGCGTTCACGATGGCGGGCAGCGCATGGATGCTGGACTCGGCGCCGTCGAGTTGGCGCCCACCGTGGTTGCTGACGATCAAGGCGTCGGCGCCTGAGTTGACGGCCAGTCGGGCATCCTCGACGTCCTGGATGCCCTTCAAGATCAGCTTGCCGCCCCAGCGCTTTTTGATCCACTCCACATCGCCCCAGTTCAGCGCCGTGTCGAACTGCTGGGCCGTCCATTCGGCCAGCGAGCCCATGTTCTCGACCCCCTTGACATGGCCGACGATATTGCCGAACTGGCGCCGCGGCGTGCCCAGCATGCCCAGACACCAGCGCGGCTTGGTCAGCAGATTGAGCAGGTTAGCGAGGGTGGGTTTGGGCGGCGCCGACAAGCCGTTCCTGATGTCTTTGTGGCGCTGGCCGAGGATTTGCAAGTCCAGCGTCAGCACCAGGGCGCCGCAGCGCGCGGCTTTGGCGCGGTCGATCAGGCGCTCGATATAGGCGCGGTCCTTCATCACATAGAGCTGAAACCAGAACGGCGCTTGGGTGCGCGCGGCCACATCCTCGATCGAGCAGATGCTCATCGTCGAGAGGGTGAAGGGGATGCCGAACTGCTCGGCCGCACGCGCCGCCAGGATTTCGCCGTCGGCATGCTGCATGCCGGTCAGGCCGGTCGGTGCAATCGCCACCGGCATCGCCACGTCGACACCGATCATCTGCGTGGCAGTGCTGCGGTTTTCCAGATTGACGGCAACCCGCTGGCGCAGCTTGAAGGCCTGGAAGTCCGCTGAATTGGCGCGGTAGGTACTTTCGGTCCATGAGCCGGAATCGGCGTAGTCATAGAACATCCGCGGCACGCGCTTTTGAGCCAGGACGCGCAGGTCTTCGATACAGGTGATCACGGGCATGGTGGGGTCTCTCTTGCTGCTTTAGGGTCTTGCTGTGATGCATGCTAGCCGAGCCAGCTGAGAGAATGCTGAAACCCGGTCCCAAATCACCATCGCTTCCTCCATGCCAGATGAACCTCCCTTGACCGCTGCGCTGCCGCGCCCGCTCCAGCTTCGCCCCACCTGGCAGCGCGTGCTGTGGCTGCTGGCCGGGCTCGCCAGCCTGGTGTTGGGTTTCATCGGTGTTTTTTTGCCCTTGCTGCCGACCACGCCTTTCGTGTTGCTGGCGGCATTTTGTTTCTCGCGCGCCAGCAGCCGCTGCGAGCGCTGGCTGCTCACGCACCGGCTGTTCGGCCCGATGGTGCGCGACTGGCGCGCGACCCGCGCCGTGCCGCTGCGGGCCAAGCAATTTGCCAGCGTGATGATGGCCCTGGGTTCGTTGACGGCGGCCTTCAAGCTGCCGCCCCACCTGGCCTGGCTGCCGGCCGCCTGCTGTGCCGCCGTGGCCTGGTGGCTGTGGAGCCTGCCGACGCGCAAACCCTGATCAGCCCACGCACCAGCCGCGGTCACCGCCTCCGAGGCTTTGTCGACGCTGCCGCGCAGCTGCTGGCCGCAGCCCCTGTGTTCGAGTAGATTGAAACGGCTGTCCCTTGTCAGCGCCGGCTGCTCAGAACAAGCGCAGGTTTTCGGGTCTGGGGCCAGCCGCGCCCCCCTTTGGCCGGGCTCGTTTGGCGGCGGCAGGTTCCGGCGCACCCGGCCGGCTCAAAGCCCCGACGCGCACGCCCAGCAGGCGGATGCGTTTGTCCAGCGGCACCCGCTTCAGGCAGGCGCCGGCGGCGCGGCGGATTGCCTGGGCATCCTGCGTGGGCAGGGCCAGGGTGAGGTCGCGGGTGACGGTGTGAAAACCCTCGAAACGCAGCTTCAGCCCGATGGTGCGGCCCTGATAGCCCTTGCGCACCAGATCGCTCGCTAACTGCTCACACAGACGGGTGAAGATGGCGCCCAGCTCGGCCCGGTCATGCACCGCATGCAGGTCATGCTCAAAGGTGGTCTCGCGGCTGATCGAGACCGGCTCGCTGTGCGTGACCACCGTGCGGCTGTCGCGGCCATGCGCCGCCTCATGCAGCCAGGCGCCGAAGGACTGGCCGAACTGCGCAATCAGCAGTAGCGGCTCAGCGCTAGCCAGTTGCTCCACCGTCTCAATCCCCAACGCCAGCAGCTTGGCCGCCGCTTTCGGGCCGATGCCATTGACCTTGCGCACGCCCAGCGGCCAGATGCGGGTCGCAATATCGCTTTCCATCAGCAGCGTGATGCCGTCCGGTTTGTCCAGCTCGGAGGCGAGCTTGGACAACAGCTTGTTTGGCGTGATGCCGATCGAGCAGGTCAGGCCGGTGGCTTGAAACACCGAGTTCTTGATCTCGCGCGCGATCGCGCGCAGGCCGCCCAGCGGATCATGGGCGACCGCGTCGCGAATGCCGGGGATGTCGCTGAGGTCGATGTAAATTTCGTCGATGCCGCGATCCTCAATCACCGGCGCCAACTCGGCCACCGCCGCCTTGAACAGCCGCGAGTAGAGGCGGTAGGCGTCAAAGTCGGTCGGCAAGAGGATGGCATCGGGCGCGCGCAAGCCCGCCTTCATCAGCCCCATGCCGGAGAACACGCCCAGATCGCGGGCGGCGTAGGTCGAGGTGGTGACGACGCCGCGGCCGGTGTAGTCGCGCAGCCTTGAATAGCTTCGGCTGCCGTCCGCCAGCGTCTGCGGCGCATGGCTGCGGCGCCCGCCAATCACCACCGCCTGGCCCAGCAGGTCGGGGTAACGCAGCAGCTCAACGGACGCATAGAAGGCGTCCATGTCCAGATGCGCGATCAGGCGCTCGGGCAGGGCGGTGTTGGTCGGAGTTGAGGGCAGGGCGGCGGCCATCACGCATTGTCGGTCGGGCTGCTGACAGGGGCTGGCAGCAGGGGCTACGAAAAGGAGCGGTGCCGGCCTTGTAGCTGGCGTAGCACCTACACTTTCGCTAATCAATTTGAGAACAGCGAGGCGGATTTTGAAACAGCGGTTAGCGGGTAGTTTGATCGCAGCGGCGGCTATGGTCGGTGCTGTTCAGGCCGCCGAGGTCAGCGTGGCGGTCGCGGCCAACTTCAGCGTACCGATGCAAAAAATCGCCGCCGCCTTCGAGCGGGATACAGGCCACCACGCGACGCTTGTGTTTGGCTCTACGGCCAAGTTCTACACCCAGATCAAGAGCGGCGCGCCGTTCCAGGTGTTGCTGGCGGCCGACAACCAAACGCCGGCCTTGCTGGAACGCGAGGGCTTGGGCGTGGCCGGCAGCCGCTTCACCTATGCGACGGGGCGGCTGCTGCTGTGGAGCCGCCAGCCCGGCCTGGTCGATGACCAGGGTCAGGTGCTGCGCACCGGCAAATTCGAACATCTGGCCATCGCCGACCCCAAGCTCGCCCCTTACGGCGCGGCCGCCGTCGAGGTGCTGAAGGGTCTGGGGCTGCTGGCCGCGCTGACGCCGCGCCTGGTGCAGGGCACCAGCATCGCCCAGACCTACCAGTTCGTCGCGACCGGCAATGCCGAGCTGGGTTTTGTGGCGGTGTCCCAAGTTTTCTCAGGCGGCAAACTCACGCAGGGCTCGGCTTGGCGAGTGCCGGCCCATCTGCATGCACCGATACGCCAGGACGCGCTGCTGCTGGTCGCCGGTAAGGGCAACCCGGCGGCGCTGGCGCTGCTGGACTATCTGCGCGGCGACAAGGCGCGTGCGCTGATCCGCTCGTTTGGCTATGAGCTTTGAGCCGCCTGTGATGATGATGCCGAGCGCCGACGCCGTTCAGGCGATCTGGTTGACGCTGAAGTTATCGACGCTGACGACGCTGATTTTGTTGGTTATCGCGACGCCACTGGCCTGGTGGCTGGCCAATACACCCTCGCGTTGGCGTGCCGCCATCAACGCCCTGGTCACCTTGCCTTTGGTGTTGCCGCCGACGGTGCTGGGTTTTTATTTGCTGCTGGCGATGGGCCCGTCCGGGCCGTTGGGCCGTTTGACCCAGGCGCTGGGCGTGGGCACGCTGTCGTTCAGCTTCACCGGCCTGCTGATCGGGTCCATCATCTTTTCGCTGCCCTTTGCCGTGCAGCCCATCCAGCATGCGTTCGAGGCTCAAGGGCCGCGCGCGATGGAGGTGGCGGCGACGCTGCGGGCCAGCCCGCTCGATGCTTTTTTCAGCGTGGCGCTGCCGCTGGCCCGGCCCGGTCTGCTGACGGCGGCGATTCTGTGCTTCGCCCACACGGTCGGCGAATTCGGCGTGGTGCTGATGATTGGCGGCAATATTCCGGGCCAGACCCGCGTCATCTCCACGCAAATCTACGGCCATGTGGAGGCGATGGAATACGCGCAGGCGCATTGGCTGGCCGGCTTTATGGTGGCGCTGTCGTTCGCGGTGTTGCTGGTGATGGCGCTGCAGAAGCGGCGCTTGGGGCGGGTGTTGCCATGACGGACGCTAACAACCAGATTCGGCTGCAGCTGCAGCGCGGTGCTTTCGAGTTGTCGCTGGACCTGAGCCTGCCGGCCACCGGCATCACGGTGTTGTTCGGCGCCTCGGGCTCGGGCAAGACCACGCTGTTGCGCTGCGTGGCCGGCCTGGAGCGGGCGCAGCAAGGTCTGGTGCGGATTGGCGGCGAGGTCTGGCAGGACGAGGCCGCCAAGCACTTCTTGCCGACCTGGCGGCGCGCGCTGGGCTATGTGTTCCAGGAGGCCTCGTTGTTCGAGCATCTGACGGTGCTGGGCAATCTGCAATACGGCTTGAAGCGCACGGTATCGCGAACAATGCGGGCCGCGTCGAATCAGGTGCTGGACGCGGCGATCACGCTGCTCGGCATCGACCGGCTGCTGGATCGCTCGCCGACGGCGCTGTCCGGCGGCGAGCGCCAGCGGGTGGCGATCGCGCGGGCGCTGGCGACCCAGCCGCGCCTGTTGCTGCTGGACGAGCCGCTGGCCGCGCTCGACCACGCCCGCAAGCAAGAGATCCTGCCCTGGCTGGAGCGCCTGCGCGATGAGCTGAGCGTGCCGATGCTGTATGTCACCCATTCGGCCGACGAGCTGGCGCGGCTGGCCGACCATGTGGTGCTGCTGGACCGGGGCCGGGCGACGGCCGCCGGCCCCGCGGCGCAAGCGCTGTCAACGATCAACAGCCCGCTGCTGATCGGCGAGGATGTCGGTGCCTTGCTGACCGGTCGGGTGGCCGAGCGCGACAGCCGCTGGCATCTCTGCCGGGTCGCTTTTGACGGCGGCAGCCTGTGGCTGCGTGACAGCGGTCTGCCGCTGGGCCACCGCGTTAGGCTGCGGGTGCTGGCGCGCGACGTCAGCATTGCAACCCAAGCTCAAGAGGGCAGCAGCATTCAGAACCAGCTGCCCTGCGTGATCGAAGCGTCGGCGGCCGACGCCGTGCATCCGTCACAGGTGCTGGTGCGGGTCAGGCTTGGCGGTGAAGAGGGGGCGGCTACGCATCTGCTGGCCCGCATCACCGGGCGGGCTTTCGAGACGCTGAATTTGCGGCCGGGACAGCCGGCCTGGATACAGGTGAAATCGGTGGCCTTGCTGGCTTGAGGGCAGACGAGCTTTTTACTGCGCGGCCGAGCGGCCATCGACTCACCCGCGCTGGCCCAAATCCAACCTCTCCATCCCCTCTATCCCCTCTATCCCCTTCATCCTGGCTCAATTTTTTCTTCGCGCGAGCTGGCTGCCTGGCTGGAAGCTTTGGCTAGGCCAAGTTCGATTTGACAGGGCCGGAAGAAATATTTTTTGCCTGGATGAAGGGGATGAAGGGGATTGAAGAATTCAGCCTGACCCGACGATCCCACCCGGGCTCCTAGTCAATGCTTGCAGTTCAGCAAGGCCAGTGAGGATTTGGCCGCGCGCCAACAGCAGGCTGAAGTCTTGCTGATAGACATTGGAGGGCTGGGGGTGTCCGACCGCGATTCGGTCTTTGACCGCAGAAAGCAGGGCATATTGCCTGTGCATTGCCACCAATTCCGCAACACTTCGGCTCTCAAAATTGATACCGCGTGCGCATGAGGCGCCGGCGGCGGATCTTCAAGCTCAAGCCTTGTATATTGAGAGAAGTTCATCATCAAAGACCAGGCCATGCCCCCCGCCAAACGCAGGCACATCGAGGTCGAACAAGCTGCCGCTTGTGACAAGCTGCTTCAACAGGCGCAAGACGTCTTTGAGGACGAACGCCCGCTGGCCGCTGCAGCACTCGCCTTGTTGGCGGAGCAAAGTTGCGCGGGAGCTGAGCCCCAACCCTGTTCGGCGGCGGCGGCCAGATTGCAGGCCGAGGCTCACTGGGCCAACTCAGCCTTTGACCAGACCTTCAAATGTGCGCTGCGGGCGGCCGAGCATTTCGCGGCATTGAATCAAGTTGGCCCGCAGGTGGCGATGCTCAACCAGGCCGCATTGGCCGCCTGCGCAGCGGGATTGGCGGAGGAAGGTTTGCCGCTGGCTTTGCGGGCATTGGAGCTGGCCAGTCAGTCGGCATCCTTGGACAGTCTGGCCAGTGCCTTGTCTACTTTCGCCCATGTGCAGGCCAATCTGGGTGAGTTTGAAGCGGCCGAGCAAGTGCATCAGCAGGCCCTGCTCAAGGCCCAAGAGTCGGGCGACGGTCCGGTCCTGGTGCGCTGCTTCGCCAATGCCTTGATGGCCGGTGTGCTGGCCTTTGACGAGCTATTGGCCGGCGGCAAAACCTTGTTGGCGCAGGCGAGTTCGATGCGCTTGTTGCCGCTGGCTCAGCGGGCTCATGATCTGCTGGATATGAACTTTATGTCGGACGCGCAGCGCGCCATTCTGCGGCTCAATGTCGGCCACGCGATGATGAACGCGCAGCACTTTGAGGAGGCCGGGCGCCTGTTTCAGGACAGTGCGCGGCTGATGGCCGACTCTTGCTCCGAGGTGCTGCATTACTCGGCCGCACATGCCCTGTGTGAGCTTGATCTTCGCTGCGGCCATTTGGCGTCCGCGCAAGAGCGTTTACAACAATTGCTGGCAAGACGCTCGGTGACCTTGAATCCTTTGCATCGCGAGGATTTTTTACGCACGGCCATGGCTTTGGGCCAAGCGCTGAAAGAGCAGGAGCAGTCGCTCAAATATGGGATCCGGCTCAGTCAGGTCTTGGCTGAACAGGCTCAAAAGCGTCAACTTGCCGCAGTGCAGATACGCGCAGCGCAGGCGTCTAGCCAGGCCTTGCCAGGGCTGGCGAGTGAATCGTCGGGGCCAAGCGTAAAGCCTAGCCCCTATACCGACCACGATGCCGGCTCCACCGAGCAGGCTTAGACCGACTGCAGCGGAATCACTGAGGTCTGCCCCGAGGCAATGCGCTGCTGCCACTCGGCCGGGCCGGTGATGTGGGCGCTGGTACCTCCGGCATCGACCGCCACCGTGACCGGCATGTCGACCACGTCGAACTCATAGATCGCCTCCATGCCCAGGTCGGCAAAGCCGACCACCGGCGCCGCCTTGATCGCCTTCGAGACCAGGTAGGCGGCACCGCCAACGGCCATCAAATAGGCCGAGCCGTTGTCCTTGATCGCTTCGATTGCAACCGGGCCGCGCTCCGCCTTGCCAACCATCGCGATCAGGCCGGTTTGCTCCAGCATCATGCGGGTGTAGCCGTCCATACGGGTGGCGGTGGTCGGTCCCGCCGGCCCCATCACCTCACCCCGCACCGGGTCCACCGGGCCGACGTAATAGATCACCCGGTTGGTGAAGTCCACCGGCAGCTTTTCACCCTTGGCCAACATATCGGCAATGCGCTTGTGGGCGGCGTCACGGCCGGTCAGCATCTTGCCGTTCAGCAGCAGCGTATCGCCGGGCTTCCAGCTCGCCACCTCGGTCTTGGTCAAGGTATTCAGGTCGACCCGTTTGCTCTTGTTGTAGTCGGGCGCCCAATGCACATCGGGCCATAGAGCCAGGCTGGGTGCTTCCAGGAAGCTCGGGCCTGATCCGTCCAGCACGAAATGCGCGTGCCGCGTGGCCGCGCAGTTAGGAATCATCGCCACTGGCTTGGACGCGGCGTGGGTCGGGTAGGTTTTGATCTTGACGTCCAAGACGGTCGTTAGGCCGCCCAGACCTTGCGCACCAATGCCGAGTGCATTGACCTTCTCGTACAGCTCGATGCGCAGCTCTTCCAGCTTGTTGGCCGGGCCGCGGTCGAGCAGCTCATACATGTCGATGTCTTCCATCAACACTTCTTTGGCCATCAACATCGCCTTCTCGGCCGTGCCGCCGACGCCCAGACCCAACATGCCCGGCGGGCACCAGCCGGCGCCCATCAAGGGCACGGTCTTGAGCACCCAGTCGACGATCGAGTCGTTCGGATTCATCATCACGAACTTGCTCTTGTTCTCCGAGCCGCCGCCCTTGGCCGCCACCATCACGTCCACACAGTTGCCGGGCACGATGCTAACGCTGATCACCGCCGGCGTGTTGTCCTTGGTGTTCTTGCGCTCGAAGATCGGGTCATTCAGCACCGAGGCGCGCAGCTTGTTGTCGGCGAAGTTATAGGCTTGGCGCACGCCCTGGTTGACGGCGTCTTCGATCGAGCCGGGGAAGCCCTCCCAGCGCACATTCATGCCGACCTTCAGGAACACATTGACGATGCCGGTGTCCTGGCAGATCGGGCGGCGGCCTTCGGCGCACATCTTCGAGTTGGTCAGGATTTGCGCGATCGCGTCCTTGGCGGCAGCGGACTGCTCGCGCTCGTAAGCACGCGCCAAGTGGGCGATGTAGTCGGCCGGGTGGTAGTAGCTGATGTACTGGAGTGCTGCGGCGATGCTTTCGACGAAGTCGGCGTATTTGATTGAAGCAGGGATCGAGGTAGACATGATGGGGCAGGGTCCGGGAAATTGGTGAGGCTGGGCGGCAGTTTACTAAGGCTGGCTTGCTGGGGAGGGTGGCGGGTGGACCGCGATGCGGAAATGGGGGTATGGCGCGGCCTGAACGATTGCCCTGGAGGCTCGCGCGACGCCCGAAAACACTGATGAGTGGTTGCATTTGCATCGACGCAATGGTGTAATTGCATCATGTCTACATCATCAGTAATTGCAGCCACCTTATCTCCGGCGGCGCTAGTGAGTCCTCTTGTGCTCTTGGGACTGCGTGACTTCACCGTCGTGCCCACGAAGGGTCATCAAGTGATCAAGCGCGGCATCTCCAGCCGGGTCATCGAGCCCGTCAGTCAGTATCTGGGACTTGGCAAGGGGGCGCTGGCGGAGTTCATGGATTTGGATCGGGGCACGGCAACCAGGTTGTCTTCAAAGGGGCAGGATCTGCCCTCGCATGCGGCTGAGACTTTGTTGCGCCTGCTTGAAATTCACGACATGGCGGCCGATGTCTTTGCGACCGAAGATGGGGCGTCAACTTGGCTGCGGACGCCGCACCCTCTATTGGATAGCGAGCGACCGCTTGACGCAGCCAAGACGTCTTATGGCGCTCAAACCGTGAAAAATCTACTGATGTCAACCAAGTACGGCGGCACAGCTTGAGTTTGGGTAGCGTCTGGCGGATTGGGTATTGCCCGGCGCCTATGCCTGATGAGGTGGCCATCCTGATGAGCCAAGGTATTGGCTCGACCTTCTTCGACGGCCGCTGGCACAACAAATCAGGCAGGCAAGTTGTCTACGCAGGTTCAAGCCGCGCTTTGTGCCAACTAGAAAAGCGCGTGCACACCGGTGGGGTCGCTGTGAAGAGTCAAATCCTTATGCGACTGGATCTGCCAAAAGAAGCCGTCCTCCTTGACGTCATTAGTCTTGGTCTGACCGATGACTGGGCAGTTGAAGTCGCTTTGACGCGCGCCTTGGGTGATGCTTGGTTGTCTTCCGGAGCGAGCCTGGGACTTTGGGTGCCTTCCATCGTCGAGCCGCTCGAACGCAACCTGCTGCTGAATCCCGCCCATCCGCAGTATGGCGGTATCAAGTTGACGGTCGAGCGCAATCCTTTTGAATTTGACCCGCGGATGTTTTGAAGGCCACGGAAAATTTCAAGCTGATGAGCAGCACTCAGAGGCTGAGAACTTTTGTAGCGAGCGGCTGTCAGGCTAGGCGGACGGAGCGCAGAAACCGGAACGTACGCCCTGTACGTGAGGATTTCGAGCATCCGGCCAACGACGCCTGGCGGTCGCGCAGTAAAAAGTTCTCAGCCTCTCAGGGCAGACCCAATGGCTCGGGCACACACAAACTGTGAGGAGGCCTTGCGGTGGGCTCGCACCGTGAGCTGTTTGACACGCGCCGGAGCCAGTCAAGGCATTGAGGAAACTTTGGCCAGGATGGAGGGGATGAAAGGGATAAAGAGAAAACCAGGTGTCAACCTGCTAAGCGCAGCGATGCCGAAGCGCTCCAGATTTTGAACAAGATTTGACTAAAAGGGGCAGGTCTTGCCTTCACGTTCAAGACCTGACCCCGGCCCGCTTCTCGGCCTCAGACGGAAATTAACGATTCAAGACCTGACCCTCGGCCGGGCGGCGTTCCATGAGTCATTTTTTACTGAACACCAAAGATCCGCTGAAATAATCCTCGTTTCTTGAGAAACTGATTGTTCTCAATCGATATCTGCAAAGGCAAAAATTCAGCGTACTCTGAAGCCATTCCAGATGGATTGGAAGCTTTTGAGCGGAAGCCGAGGGTCAAGTCTTCGGAAGCCGAGGGTCAAGTCTTTAATCGTTAACAGCGGAAGCCGAGGGTCAAAGCGGAAGCCGAGGGTCAAGTC
>NZ_JANNMI010000193.1:0-22580 GCF_031397715.1 Roseateles sp. | reverse complement strand
CTTTGCCGTCATGCTGGCGGCCGGCCTCAGCCTGGAGCAGGCGATGCGCTGGGCTAACCGTGCCGGCGGCATCGTGGTCGGCAAGTTCGGCACCGCCACCGTCAGCTATGAGGAGTTGCAGTCTTGAATTGGAATTTGCAGGACAAACTGCTGGATGCGGCCGGGCTGGACGGTGCGGCCTTGGCGGCCCGCCTTGCCGTCTTGCCGCGCCCGCTGGTCTTCACCAACGGCGTGTTCGACATCCTGCACCGCGGCCATGTCAGCTATCTGCATGCGGCGCGCCAGCTGGGTGCCAGCCTGATCGTCGCCATCAACACCGACGCCTCGGCGCGCGGCTTGGGCAAGGGCCCGGAGCGGCCCATCAACCGCGCTCTCGACCGCGCCCTGGTGCTGGCGGGCCTGGCGGCGGTGGACTGTGTGACCTTCTTTGATGAGGCTACGCCTTGCGCCTTGCTGGCGCGTGTGCGCCCCGACCTCTACGTCAAGGGCGGGGATTACGACATGGAGCTGCTGGAAGAGACGCGCCTGGTGCGTTCCTGGGGCGGGCGCGCCGAGGCGCTGTCCTTTGTCGACGGCTACTCGACCACGGCGTTGGTGCGCAGCCTGCGCTCGACCTGAATGAAAAAAGCGGCGTTTTTAGACCGCGACGGCGTGATCAATATCGACCACGCCTATGTCGGCCGCTGGGAGGACTTCGAGTTCGTGCCCGGCGCCGTCGATGCCATGCGCAAGCTCCATCAGGCCGGCTACGCGCTGGTGGTGGTGACCAATCAGTCGGGCATCGCGAGGGGCAAATACAGCGAGGCCGATTTTCATCGCCTCACCGAGCAGATGAGGGATTACTTGCAGACCCAGCAGGTGGAGCTGGCGGCGGTCGAGTTTTGCCCGCATTTGCCGGATGGCCAGGTGGCCGAGTTCCGTATCGACTGCGGTTGCCGCAAACCGGCGCCGGGCATGATTTTGCGCGCGGCGCTTGAGTTGGAGCTGGATCTGGCGGCCTCGGTGATGTTCGGCGACAAGTCGTCCGATATCGAGGCGGCGCAGGCAGCCGGCGTCGGGCGGGCGTTTTTGCTGGCCAAGGATGGGCGGGGCGAGCCGGCTGAATTGCCAGTTAGCTTGGTGGCCGAGCGCTCAAGCAGCTTGGCGACTGCGGCGGCGGTTTTGCTGGGCTAAGCGGCGTCCAAGGGCCGTCCCGCGCGCTCCACCAGCTCGGCGCTGGCCTCGGCCCAGGTTCTGATTGGCGTCGCTTTGATCAAGGCCTCACGGGCTTGCAGGGCCGCGTGGTCGTTGAGGTAGTGGCTGAGCTTGGCCTGCATTTCATCCTCATCAAAGGGGTCGAAATAGTCGGCATGAATGCCCGCCGCCTCGGGGATGGAGGTGGCGTTGGAGGCCAAGCAAAACTTACCGTAGGCGACCGACTCCGCCGCCGGCAGGCCGTAGCCTTCGATGGTGGACGGGAACACGGTGAACAGGCAGTTCTGGTACAGGGTGTTGAGCAACTGGTCGGAGGCCTTTTCCAACAAGATCAGCTTGCCCGCCAAGGCCTTGGCCGCGCCGAGATAGTCGCTGAACTCGCGGTAGCTGCCGCTGAGCTCACCCAATAACACCAGCTTGACGCCGCCGTCTGCACCCGCCAGCACCAGCTTGTGCCAGGCGCGCATCAAGCGAATCTGGTTTTTCGAGGCGGCAATTCTGCCCACACAGAGCAGGTAGCGGCCGGGCTCCAACCCCTCGGGCAGGGCGGTCGGGGCCAAGCCCATGGCATTGATGTTTTGCCCAAAGCCCAGCTTCACGACCGGTTTCTCGAAGCCGACAAACTCGTGCATGTAGTTGATGATTTCGCCGCGGTTGTAGTCAGAGCTGGTGAAGAAGCGGTCGAAGGTCTTGAAGGCGGCGATGACGAAGGTCAGAAAACGCTTGGCCGTGCCGGCCTGCTTTTCGCCCGGGATCGGGATCATGTCATGCAGGAACAGCTGCGGCCGGATGCCAAACTTGTCCTTCAAGCGCTGAATATTGGCGACATAACCTTCCATGGTCCAGTCGCGGCCGATGCTGAGAAGAGCGTCGCCGGGCTTGAAATCAGGTGCTTGCGCAGGGCGTTCGAACAGCCAGCGCTGGGTATGAAAGCGCAGATGGCCGCCGAGGGTGTGCAGCAAACATTTAACCGGCCGGTGCGCATATTTCTGGCGGTAGTCGGGCCAAGGGGAGAGCCGTGCGTTGGGGCACATTTTGAAGAACTTAGGCCTATCCATCTGCGCCCGGCTGCTCAAGACGTCGGCCATATAGCGCACGAACTGATTGCTGACCAAGGCGACATTGCGGCATTCCCGGCCGTAGAACATCAGACATTGAGCGCCGTGATCCAAGGCATTGACGGCATAGTTGATATGCACGCGCTGGATGCCGGTGACGGTGGATTTGCGCCGCACCCAAAGGATGAGGTCGGTGACGTCAATGTAGATCATGGGCTGTTGGGATGCTCAGAAATACTGCGCTACGCGTATATCTCTGTGGGGTCAGTGCGGTTTTCACGGGGTCTGAGATGGCTTGCCATTCAAGTCACTTTGTCGTTTCAATTGCATGAATGGCTTTTTCAATAAATTAAATATAACCGTCTTGATATTTTTCTTCAGGTAGTATTTGTAATTGAATTTTAGTTTTACTTTTTTTCTCCTGTCGCCAGTCAATTCTATTGTGGAGGAGAGTGAATTTTCTGATAAACCTATGCAGTTCGGAATGATCATTTTTACCGGAAAGAATTTCTCCTGAAAATACTCCCACTTGTCGGCGACAACATACGCTGGGAATATATTTTCAGACAAAATTTTCGCGGCTGCTTGGGTAATAAAATATGCGGACGAACTGATGCTTCGGTAGGAGTCGTGCATTGAATATTTCTCATTGATCATGACATCGTTCTTATTCGATTCATATCTATCCACGAAATTTAGAAGCACGACGACTGGAATGTCTCCCGGATATATTTTTTCTAAATCCGTGAGCAATTTTTCAATGTGGCAGTCGGTGATGCAGATGTCATCCTCTAGGATGACGGCGCTGGGGAGGCGTTCTGTGACAATTTTGTTATATATTTTTATGTGACTGAGGGCGCAGCCTATTTCGCCCGGCGTCATTTTTCTGTTGAATAACTCAATGGATTTTTCTTCGTTGTAGTTTATTTTAATAGCTTCAGCCGAAAAGAGTCGACCATCGACCGCTTCTATGAAGCTAAAATTCAATTTGCATTTTTGCATTTCATTGATAATGGAATCTCTTCTTTCAATATCCCGTGGGAGATTGATGACGAAATAGTTCATTTCAATTTTCTCCAGTCAATGGAAGCTGAGGCTGCGTGCTTGGTTTTCTTCTGGGTGGCGCGGCGTCAGCGCTCAGGTAGGTTCGACTGAAGCCAAGACGGCGGTGACCTGCGCGGCGGTGATGGCTTTGACCCAGTCGCTGCGGTTCAGCGTGGTGATCACAGTGCTGTTTTTCTCATCAATCGGTGCCCACTCTGGATTCTTTTGACGCATCAAGGCGATCACCGGGGTATGCACCGCATTGGCCAGATGCATCACCGCGGTTTCTACCGAAATAATCAAGCCGCACTGGCTCAATATCGCCGGCAATTGAAAGAAGTTCTCGTCGGCGCTGAACAATTGCACCCGCGCTAAGCCCTGGCTGGCGAAATACTGGCGCGCCTTGTCCATTTCCCAGGGCACCACATTGACCACAAAACAGGTTTGCGCCCAGGCCGGCATTTTGCGCATGGCCTGAATCAACTCGACCACGCGGGACAAGGGCCAGCAGCGCTTGTTGTTCTTGGCAAAGGGGTTGATGAAAACCGGCGGCGCGTGGCTAAAACCCCATTGCTGCAATTGCTGCCGGGCGGCCGCCAGCCATTGCTCTGGAATATCGAGCGAAGGGAAGCGCCCGGCCTCGTCCAATTGCATGCCAAAGAAGGATTGGAACCAGCCGGCGTAAATGGCCGTAATGTGCTGGCCGGGCTGCCTCAAACCATCGGGATTCAAGGCCGTATTCAATTTCCGGTAGGCGATGCGGCGCTGGATAGCAAAGAAGGCGGGCTCGTTTTTCATGCCGGCGACAAAGCCGTCCGGGCTGATTTCCCTCGCCAGGCTCGCATACAGATGGGGCCGCAGGGTCGCCAATGAAACCACCAGCGGATAGTGCTGCTCGCGGGCCTCATCAATCGATTGCCGATACAGCGCCGGGCTGTAGGTTTTGTCATAGGTTTTGGCGACAAAAGGGCAGGCCGCTAACCAGTCATAGAGGGCGTATTTTTTCAAATGCACCCAGTCCGCTGGGCGGCTGCTGCGGCGCAACTCGTCAACCCAGATATGAACTTCGATATGCGGGAAGCGGCGGGCAAAGGCTTGAAAGAAATTCTGCAAATAGGTGTAGTCACCCAAGGCCAGGTGGGTGATGAACAGAATCTTTTGCGACTTCGCCAGCAGGTCGCTGGGCACGAGTTGGGGTGACATAGGCATTTAGGTTTTGCTCGCTTGCTGGACTTCGGCTGCGGCCCTCAAGACACGGGCCACATCCAACTGGCGCATGCAGTCATAACGGCCATTGCAAGTGGGTTTGCGGTTGCAGGGCGAGCAGTCTAGCCGCTCATAGAGGACCTGGGTTCGAGCGTCGGGCCCGCGCAAATAGGGGGTGGTGGAGCCGAACAAGGCCACGCTGGGGATGTTCAAGGCGATGGCCATATGGGTCAGGCCGGTGTCGACGCCGACCAGCAAAGCAGCGTCGTTGATGACGGCGACGGTTTCGTCGAGCTTGAACTGGCCGACCAGATTGAGGATGCCGTCATGGCTTGCGGCGATGCGCTGCGCTGCGGTCAGATCGGCCGGCCCACCGAGCAGCAAAGGTGTCAGGCCTTGGGCGATTAGGCCGTCCGCGAGGCCGGCCCAGTGGCTCTCTATCCAATGCTTTTGCGGCCGCGTGGTGAAGGCGGCCAAGACGGCGTACTTGGGCCCGACCTTGGCGTCCTTCAAGCGGCTGCGAGCCTGTTGCAGGGCGAGTTCGCCGACGGCCAGATCCATCCGGTAGCTTGAGCTGTCGGCGCCGAGATAGACCGCCAGATCGCGGTATTCATGGGCGACGATGGGCAGCTCGCCCGCAGCCGGCAGCGCCGGCCGCACGCTTTCATGCATCAAGTACTGGCTGGATTCGCGCGGCTTCAGGTTGACGCGCCTGGGTGCGCCGGTGAACCAAGCCATCAGGCCGCTTTTGAGCAAGCCTTGGGGATCGATGACCAAATCGAACCGGGCGGCCCGCAGGCTGGCCCGAAAGCGCCAAATCTCGCGCAGCGCCTGCAGCCGCTTTCCTTCTCGCCACAAGCTCTTCCAGTGCGCCGTCGGTAAAACAATCACTTCGTGCAAGCGCGGGTTGTGTTTGAGCAGCGGCGCGGCCGGAGCCTCCACCAACCATGTGATCCGCGCCGCGGGCCATTGGCTGAGCAGTGCCGGGATCAGGCCCGAGCTCAACACCACATCGCCCAAGGCGCTCAGACGGACGATCAGAACTCGATCCAAGGCCTTGGGCGGCCTACTCGTCGACATGGTGCGGCGGATAGGTGTCCCAGTTCAAGCAACCCGGGCATTGCCAGAAGTAATGCTGGGCTTCGAAGCCGCAGGCGGCGCAGCGGTAGCGCTGCAGCGGACGCACGGCGCGGTCCAAGGTGGCCGCGACCAAGGGTGCCTCGGCTTCGCTGAGTTTGAACTGGGCTTGGGTCAAGAGCAAGCGCGCGGCCGACAGATTGGGTTGTTCGCGCAAATGGCGCGTCAGGCGTTCGCGCTGCAAATCGGCCGCCGGCTCCAGCTTGGCGATCGCCTGCAGCAAGTGCATGCCCGGTGTGCGGCCGTATTGATCGCTCAGAATGGCCAAGGCGCGCTGCTGGCAACCACAGGTCTGCGCCGCCTCGGCAAAGTCGCGGGCGACCAAATTGAAGGCTTCCGGGTTGACCGCCAGCAGTTCCGCATAAGCCGCCATCGCCAGTTTTGGCTGGCCCAGCCTGGCCTGCATCTGCCCGCCCAACACATGGGCGCGGGCGGCGTTTGGCGCTTGCTTGCGGGCTTCGGCGAGCAAGGCCGCGGCCTCAACATCCTGATCGCGCGCCTGCGCTTCGAGCGCCAACTCGCACAGGTAATGCGCGATGCGGGTGGCAAAGGAGGCGGTGCCGGTTTGCTCCAGATGGCGCGCCACATCGGCGGCTTTGCGCCAGTCGCGGGTGCGCTCGTACAGGGCCAGCAAGGCCAGCTCGGCCTCGTTCTCGAACGGCGTGCCGGCCAGCGCCGTGAAGGCGGTCTCGGCGCGGTCAAACAGGCCGGCCTTGTAGAAGTCTTGCGCCAGGGCGTGCTGGGCGCGCTCACGCTCCGAGCGCGGCAGATCTCCGCGCTGCAGCAGATGTTGGTGCACCCGCACCGCACGCTCGTATTCGCCGCGGCGGCGAAACAGATTGCCCAGCGCGAAATGCAGTTCCGAGGTGTCGGGGTCGTTTTGCACCGCCTCGATGAAGGCATCAATGGCCTTGTCCTGCTGCTCATTCAGCAGCAGGTTCAACCCGGTGAAATACGCCTTGGGCGAGCTTTTTTGCTCGCGTTTCCATTGCCGTGTGTCGAGCTTGGACGCCAGCCAGCCGATGGCAAAGGCGGCCGGCAGCGCGAAGAGCAGCCAGCGAAGATCAAATTCCATCGTGGATCACGCTCGGGGCTTGCACTTCGTCCTTGCCGGCCGGCACTGTGACCGGGGGGCTGCGGTGCGCATTGCGACGGTGATGCCACCAGGCGGGCACCATCGCGAGTACGCCCAGGGCGCAACCCATGCCGAAGGCCAGCAAGACCACGATTACCAGCGGCGAGCGCCATTCATGGCCGAAAAACCAGCGCACGACGACCTCGTGGCTGTTGTTCAGCGCGAAGGCGAAGAGGGCAAAAAAGAGGAAGGCACGGAAGGCCCAAACAAGGATACGCATTGAGCGGGATTCTAGTGCCCGAGCCGCTGCGCTCCAGGCGCCTTAGCCCGCAATCTGTTGCGTGGCGAGCAATTCTTTGTTGGCATCCACCCCTTCGCGCAGCGCTTTGCCTGGCTTGAAGTGGGGCACCAACTTCTCGGGGATCAAGACCTGCTCGCCGCTGCGGGGGTTGCGGCCCATGCGGGGGGGGCGGCGGTTAACCTGGAAGCTGCCGAAGCCGCGAATCTCGATCCGGTGGCCACGCGCCAGCGAGTCGGACATGGCGTCCAGAATCGTCTTGACGGCGAACTCGGTGTCACGCTGCGCCAGTTGGCCGAAGTGCTCGGCCAGCAAAACAACGAGGTCGGATCGGGTCATGGTGCGGGGCTTTGAAGTTAGGACGTTTTCATAAAAAAGGCCCGCGCTCCTTGCGGAGGCGGGCCTGTCTGGTAAACCGTCGAGGGATTGGCTAAGCCTGAAGGGCCCAGCCAATAGCCGTCGATTTAGCCTTGGTTGTCCAGCTTGGCGCGCAGCAATGCGCCCAGGCTGGTGGTGCCGGCGTTTTCACGCTCGCTGGTGGCCGACAGACGCTGCATAGCTTCTTGGTTGTCAGCGTTGTCCTTGGCCTTGATGGACAACTGGATGTTGCGAGTCTTGCGGTCGATGCTGACGATCAGCGTCGAGACTTCGTCGCCTTCCTTCAGCATGGTGCGGGCATCTTCCACGCGGTCGCGGGAGATTTCCGAAGCGCGCAGATAACCCAGCACTTCGTCGGCCAACTCGATCTCGGCGCCACGTGCGTCAACCGTCTTGACCTTGCCGCTCACAACCATACCGCGGTCATTGACCGTGGTGTAGGTGGTGAACGGGTCGCTGTCCAGCTGCTTGATGCCCAGGGAGATGCGCTCGCGCTCGACGTCAAAGGCCAAGACCAGGGCTTCGACTTCTTGGCCCTTCTTGAAGTTGCGCACCGCTGCTTCGCCGGTCTCGTTCCAGGACAGGTCGGACAGGTGCACCAGACCGTCGATGCCTTGCGCCAGGCCAACGAACACGCCGAAGTCGGTGATCGACTTGACGGGGCCCTTGACGCGGTCGCCGCGCTTGACGGTTTCAGCGAAATCTTCCCAAGGATTGGCCTTGCACTGCTTCATGCCCAAGGAGATGCGACGCTTGTCTTCGTCGATTTCCAGGACCATGACTTCGACTTCATCACCCAGGGTGACCAGCTTCGAAGGAGCAATGTTCTTGTTCGTCCAGTCCATTTCGGACACGTGCACCAGACCTTCGATGCCCGGCTCGATTTCAACGAATGCGCCGTAGTCAGCGATGTTGGTGATCTTGCCGAACAGGCGGGTGCTGGTGGGGTAGCGACGTGCCACACCGAACCATGGATCGTCGCCCAACTGCTTCAGACCCAGCGAGACGCGGTTCTTCTCGGCGTCGAACTTGAGGATCTTGGCGGTCAGTTCCTGACCAACAGTGACCACTTCCGATGGGTGACGCACACGACGCCATGCCAAGTCGGTGATGTGCAGCAGGCCGTCGATACCGCCCAGGTCCACGAATGCACCGTATTCGGTGATGTTCTTGACCACGCCCTGAACGATGGCGCCTTCGGCCAGCGTTTCCAACAGCTTGGCGCGCTCTTCGCCCATCGAAGCCTCGACCACAGCGCGGCGTGACAACACGACGTTGTTGCGCTTGCGGTCCAGCTTGATGACCTTGAACTCCATGGTCTTGCCTTCGTACGGGCTCATGTCCTTGACCGGACGTGTGTCCAGCAGGGAGCCCGGCAGGAAGGCGCGGATGCCGTTGACCAGAACGGTCAGGCCGCCCTTGACCTTGCCCGACACGGTACCGGTGACGAAGTCGCCCGATTCCAGCGCCACTTCCAGCGACAGCCACGAAGCCAAACGCTTGGCCTTGTCGCGCGACAGGATGGTGTCGCCGTAGCCGTTTTCGATCGCGTCGATGGCGACGGAAACGAAGTCACCGATTTGAACTTCCAGCTCGCCCTGGTCGTTCTTGAATTCTTCGATGGGCACGTAGGCTTCGGACTTCAGGCCGGCATTGACGACCACAAAGCTGTGCTCGATACGGACCACTTCGGCGGAGATCACTTCACCGGCGCGCAGGTCGGAACGCTGCAGCGACTCTTCGAACATGGCGCCAAAGGAGCCAGCTTCGAACGAAGTAACTTCGGCGAGATTCTTGATTTTTGTCATGGTGTTTCCTGTGTCGGCGCGGCCAAGGCGTTTGACGGTCCGACTGTGGGTGTCTGACGTTTGACCGCCGGACGGGTTAGGTTGTGGATATCGCCGACTGCAGCGAACCTTGGCTTTGCACCAGGCTCGAAAGCCGAAGTCGGCGGGTTTTATTGAGACTTGCCCGGATCAACGCTGATCCGAAAAAGGCCCCGCTTTGGCCCACCAAGCCAGCACCACATCCGTTGATTGCTCAATGGAGAGGGCCGAGTTGTCGAGCGCCAGCGCATCTGCGGCAGGAGCCAGGGGCGAGGCCTTGCGGGATTTGTCCTGCAAGTCACGCGCCTCTAAATCTTGACGCAAGCCCGCGATGCTAGCCGAAATCCCCTTGGAAATCAATTGCTTATAGCGCCGCTCGGCCCGAGTTTCGGCCGAAGCCGTGAGAAAAACCTTCAACCCGGCGTCCGGGAACACGGCCGTGCCCATATCGCGGCCGTCGGCCACCAAGCCGGGCAGGCGGCGGTAGTCGAGCTGCAACTGGTTCAGCGCGTGCCGCACCTCGGTATGGGTAGCGACCTTGGAGGCCAAGAGGCCGGTGGTTTCCAGGCGCAGCGCTTCGGTGATGTCATCCTCGCCGAGCGTTACGCGGCCCTTGCGGAAATGCAAGTCAAGCCGCGCCGCTACCGCCGCAACCGCCTGGCCGTCATCCAGGTCAACGCCGGCGCGCTGCGCGGCCAGGCCGCTGGCGCGGTACAGCATGCCGGAGTCCAGCACCACATAGCCCAAAGCATGGGCGACCTCGTCGGCCAGCGTGCCCTTGCCGGACGCGGTTGGGCCGTCGATGCAGATGACGGGAATGTCTTTGCTGCGCGCCTTACTGACCTCGAACAGGGTCTCGAAATAGTCAGGAAAGGTCTTGGCCACGCAATGCGGCTCAAGAATCCGCACCGGCACGGCCGGGCTGGTCTTGCCTGCCACCAGGCCGTTGAAGGCGGCGAGCGAGAAGCACATCGCGATGCGGTGGTCGTCGTAGGTGTGAATGCTGGCCGCGTTCCAGCTCAGCAGTGGGTGCACGCGCAGCCAGTCCTGGCCTTCTTCGACGGTGGCGCCGAGCTTGCGCAGCTCGGCCGCCATGGCGGCGATGCGGTCGGTTTCCTTGACGCGCCAGCTGGCGATATTGGTCAAGGTGGTCGGGCCGTCGGCATACAGCGCCATCACGGCAAGCGTCATCGCCGCGTCGGGGATGTGATTGCAATCCAGGCTGATGCCGCGCAAGGGCCAGGCCCCGCGCCGTACCTCCAGCCAGTTAGGCCCGGCCTCGACGCGCGCGCCCATCGCCTGCGCCGCTTCGATGAAACGCACATCGCCTTGCAGCGAGGCGCTGCCGACGCCTTCGATGCGCAGTGGCGCCTCGGTGGCGGCCAGCGCGCCCAGGGCGACAAAGTAAGAGGCCGAGGACGCGTCGCCTTCGACGTGCACCGCACCGGGCGAGCGGTAGCGGCTGCCGGCAGGAATCGTAAAGCGCTGCCAATCTTCCCTCTGCACCTGGATGCCGAAACGCTTCAGCAACTCCAGCGTGATGTGAATATAGGGTTTGGAGATCAGCTCGCCGACCACCTCGATCACCACGTCTTGCTCGGTGGCGACCAAGGGCAGGGCCAGCAGCAGGGCGGTCAGGAACTGGCTGGAGACATCGCCGCGCACCTTGACCGGCTGGGCCAGATCCAGCTTGGACGGCCCAGTGAGCTTCAAGGGCGGATAACCTTCCTGGCCCAGACATTCGATTTGGCAGCCGAGCAGGCGCAGGGCGTCGACCAGGTCGCCGATCGGCCGCTCATGCATGCGAGCGACGCCGCTGAGCTCGAAGTCACCACCCTGTGTCGCGGCCAACAAGGCCAACGCAGCGGTCAGCGGGCGCATTGCCGTGCCGGCATTGCCGAGGAAGAGTTGAGCCGCATCGACCTTCAGCCGCCCGCCGATGCCGGTGACTTGCAGCACGCCGTGGTCGGAGGTTTCGAGCCGGCAACCCAGCGCCTTGAGCGAGTCCAGCATCACGGCGGTGTCGTCGCTGTCCAGCAGGTCGTGCACCTCGGTGACGCCCTCGGACAGGCCGGCCAACAAGAGTACGCGGTTGGAGATGCTCTTGGAGCCGGGCAAGCGCACGGTGCCGCCGGCACTGCGCAGCGGCGGCAGATCGAGGAAGGGGATTTTGAACATGGCTATCGAGAATAAATGGGGCAGCCGGGCGGGCCCTATTTGGCCGGGCGCGGCGCGGTCAGGTTCCACTGCGCACGGGCTTCTGAGATCAGGCGAATGCGCGCCTCTAGGCCGGCGGAGTCATCGTCCCTCAGCAGCGTTTCGATCGCGTCCAAAGCCTGGCGAAAGCGCTGTGACTGGACCAAGACCTCAGCCTTGTTGGCCATCAGAATGTCACGCCAGACGGCCGGCTCGCTGGCTGCGATGCGGGTGAAATCTCGAAAACCCGGGCCGGCCAGGCTCAGATAGTCGCGCCCCGCCGGTTGCGCCGCCACCGACTGGAAGTAGGCAAAGGCGAGCAGATGCGGCAGATGGCTGACTGCTGCAAAGGCGGCGTCATGGTTTTCTGGCGTCATCTTGAGCACCCGCGCGCCCAACGCCGACCACACATCGGTGGCGCGTTGCACCAAGTCCGCGTTGGTTTGCGGCAGCGGCGTCAAGATGACTTGGCAGTCGGCGTACAGCGACGCGGCGGCATTTTGCACGCCGCCGGATTCTTTGCCGGCGATCGGATGGGCCGGCACAAAGGCGTCGATATGCTTGCCTAGAGCGCGCTGGGCGGCCGCGACCACATCGGCCTTGGTTGAGCCAACATCCATCACCAGCACGTTCGGGTTGACCATGTGGCGGATCGCCTTCAGCGTCGCCTCGGTGGCGGACACCGGCACGGCCAGCAAGACGATGTCGGAGCCCGACACAGCCAACAAGGCCGATTCGGCCGCGACATCGATGACACCCAGGCGCTTGGCCAACTCGGTGGTGGATGGCGACTTGCTGTAGCCGACCACCCGTTTGACCAGGCCGGCCTTCTTCATCGCCAAAGCAAATGAGCCGCCCATCAAGCCGCAGCCAATGATGCCGAGCTGATTGAACATCAGGGCCACTTGCCTTATGCCTTCAAAGGGTAGGAGCCGATCACCTTGAAAAAGGCACTCAGCTCACGCAACTCGGCCAAGGCCGCCGCCACATTGGGCTGTGACGGGTGGCCATCCAAATCGATATAGAAGTAATAGTCCCACTGGCCGGTGCGGGCCGGGCGTGACTCCAACCGGGTCATCGACACGCCGTGGGTCTTCAGCGGCACCAACAGGTCGTGCATCGCGCCGGGCCGGTTCGGCACCGAGACGATCAGGCTGGTGCAGTCATGCGCCGACGCGGGCGGCGTGGCCATCGTCTGCGGCAGGCAGATGATGGCAAAACGGGTGCGGTTGTAGGCTTCGTCTTGCACCGCATGCGCGACGATGTGCAGGCCAAAAATGGTCGAGGCGCGGTCGCTGGCGATCGCTGCCCAGGCCGGGTTGGTGGCCGCCAGGCGCGCCCCTTCCGCATTGCTGGACACCGCCCGCCGCTCGGCATTCGGCAGATGTTTGGACAGCCAGTTCTGGCACTGCGCCAAGGCTTGCGGATGCGCCAGCACGGCCTCGATGCCGTCTTGCGAGTTATCCAGCCGCATCAGATGGTGGCGAATCAAGAGGCTGACCTCGCCGACCACATGGGTGGGGGTGTGCAAGAACAGATCCAAGGAGCGCGTCACCACGCCCTCGGTCATGTTCTCGACCCCAACGACCCCGTACTGCGCGCTGCCCGAGGCGGTGGCGTGGAAGACCTCGTCAAAGCTATTGCAATAAATCAGGTCGGCCGCGCCGCCAAAATACTCGATCGCGGCCTGCTCGCAGAAGGTGCCCAGGGGCCCGAGCACGGCGACGCGCTGCGGGCTTTCCAGCGCCAGGCAGGCCGACATGATCTCGCGCCAGATGGCGGCCACATGTTCACCCTTCAGCGGGCCGGTGTTGGCGGTTTTGATCTTCTCGATCACCTGTGCCACGCGGTCGGGGCGAAAGAAGGGCGAACCTTCGCGGCGTTTGATCTCGCCGACCTGCTCGGCCACTTGGGCGCGATGGTTCAGCAGGGTCAGCAGTTGGGAGTCGAGTGCGTCGATCTGCTGGCGTAAATCCAGCAATTCCGGTGCGCCTTGTGTTTCAGCCATGTGCAGCCTCAAAGTCCTTCAGATACGCCACCAGGGCTTGCACGCCTTCGAGTGGCATGGCGTTATAGATCGATGCACGCATGCCGCCCACGGACTTGTGGCCCTTGAGTTGCAGCAGTTGTCGCTCTTTCGCTCCGGTCAGGAAGGCTTGAGTGAGGGTTTCGGTATTGAACTTGCCGCTCAGGTAGAACGGAATATTCATGCGTGAGCGGCAGTCGGCTGCCACGCGGTTTTCAAACATGGGGGAGGCGTCCAGCGCCGCGTACAGCAGCTGCGCCTTGTCGATATTGCGCTGCTCGATCGCCGCCACGCCGGTCTTGCCTGCGTAGCTGAAGCGCTTGAGCCACTGGAACACCAGGCCGGCGACATAGATGCCAAAGGTCGGCGGCGTGTTGTACATGGACTTGGCCTCGGCCACGACCTTGAAATCAAAGGCCGTGGGGCAGATCGCCAGCGCATGGCCGAGCAGGTCTTCACGCACAAAGACCAAGGTCAGGCCGGCCGGGCCGATATTCTTTTGTGCGCCGCCAAAGGCTAGGCCGACGCGTGACCAATCGATGCTGCGCGAGAGTTGATGCGAGGAGCAGTCGATCACCAGCGGTGTGGTGTGCCCCAAGGCCATCAGGTCGGGCAGCTCGTGAAACTCGACGCCGTCAATTGTCTCGTTGGAGCAGATGTGGACGTAGGCTGCATCACCGCGCAGCTGCCAGCTGGCCGGCGCGGGCAGGGCGCGGAACTTGGCTGAGGCACCGCTGGCAGCGACGCTGACGTCGGCATAACGTTGTGCTTCCTCTGCGCTCTTGGCCGACCAAGAGCCGCTGACGACCACATCAACCTTGCCGCCTCTCGACAAGTTCATCGGCACGATCGCGTTCTCAGCCAAGCCCCCGCCCTGCATGAACAGGATGTGAAAATTGGCCGGCACCTGCAGCAGCTCGCGCAAATCGGCTTCCGCGGCGCTGGCAATCGAAGTGAACTCCGCGCCGCGGTGGCTCATCTCCATCACGCTCATGCCGGAGCCCTGCCAGTCCAACATTTCGCCAGCAACCTGGCTCAACACCTCTTCAGGCAAGGCGGCTGGGCCGGCGGAAAAATTGAACGGGCGACGGCTCATCGAATCGGTGCGAAAGCGAAGGGTTTACTTCTTGGCGGGAGCAGCGGCCGGGGCGGCCGGCTTGGGCGTGACGCCCAACTGCTTGGCAATGCTCTGCTGCAAGGTCTTGAACTTGGTGTCCAGCCCAGGACCGACTTCGGCCATCAGCTTTTGACCCAAGGCGTTTTGCATCTCGGCACCAATTTGCTGGTACTTCTTGCTGGCCGGGGATTCCAGCCACGCAATGATCTGCTTCAGCTCATCTTCGCTGAACTTTTCGTCCAACATCGGAGCCCAGACGCTGGACGACATCTTGGCACCCTTGTCTTTCACCATCGGCACGGCGTCGTCGACGAACTTGCGCACTTCGGCTTCAATCGCTTTGGCGGTCGCTTCGCGCTTCTCGGCGGGAACCTGCGTTTGCAGGGCCTGGCCAGCACCTTGCATCAACTGGCCGACCGGCTGCTGAATCAGCATGCGGGCAATGTTCTCCACGCCGGGTTGTTGCAGCTGAATCAGCTTAGCAATCAGCTCCTTCTTGGCGGCCGACGGCGCGGCAGCAGTAGGCGTGGCAGCGGGAGTGGCGGCCTGAGCGAAGCCGGCATTAACGCAAACTGCGAGGGCCGCTGTGGCCAAAATCTTCATGGACTTGTTCAAGCTTATTCCTTGTTAGTGTCGTCAAGAGCGCCACCGTCTTCGGTGGGTGCGCCGTCTGGGGTTTCGGTGTCGAGGGCATTGCCTTCATTCGCATCGTTTTCGACGATGCGTTGCAGGCCCGACAGTTTAGAGCCGTCGTCGAGTGCAATCAGTGTCACGCCTTGCGTGGCGCGACCGAGTTCGCGAATCTCCGAAACCCGCGTGCGCACCAGCACACCGCGGTCGGTGATCAGCATGATCTCGTCATCCGGACGCACCAGTGTCGCGGCCACCACGCGGCCATTGCGCTCGGTTTGCTGGATCGCGATCATGCCTTTGGTGCCGCGGCCGTGGCGGGTGTACTCAAGGATGTTGGTGCGCTTGCCAAAACCGTTTTCGGTGGCAGTCAAGACCGATTGCGTGCCGTCATTTTCGGCCACCAGCATCGCGATCAAGCGCTGCTCGGGCTCCAGCATCATGCCGCGCACACCGCGCGCCGTGCGACCCAGCGAGCGCACATCGTCTTCGTCGAAGCGCACCGCCTTGCCGCCGTCGCTGAACAGCATCACATCATGCTTGCCGTCGGTCAGCGCGGCGCCGATCAGGTGGTCGCCTTCGTCCAGCGCGATCGCGATAATGCCTGACTTGCGCGGGTTGGCGAAGTCTTCCAGCGAGGTCTTCTTAACCGTGCCCAGGGCGGTGGCCATGAAGATAAAGTGGCCTTCCGGGAAGACGCGGAACTCGCCCGTCAGCGGCAGCACGACGGTGACTTTCTCGTCTTGCTGCAGCGGGAACATATTGACGATCGGCTTGCCGCGTGAATTGCGCGAACCCTGCGGCACTTCCCAGACCTTCAGCCAGTAGACGCGGCCACGGTTGCTGAAGCACAGCAGCCAGTCGTGCGTGTTGGCGATGAAGAGCTGGTCGACCCAATCATCGTCCTTGGTCTGCGTCGCTTGCTTGCCGCGTCCGCCGCGTTTTTGCGCCCGGTATTCGCTCAGCGCCTGGCTCTTGATGTAGCCGGTGTGCGACAGCGTCACCACCATATCGGTCGGCGTGATCAGGTCCTCGGTGCCGAGCTCTTGCGGGTTGTGCTCGATCGAGCTTCGCCGTGCGCCGATCTTGGTCTGGCCGAACTCCAGGCGAACTTGTGACAGCTCGTCGGTGATGATGGCGGTGACGCGGGCCGGCTTGGCCAGAATGTCGAGCAAATCGGCGATCTGCGACATCACTTCGCGGTACTCGGCCACGATCTTGTCCTGCTCGAGGCCGGTCAAGCGCTGCAGACGCATCTGCAGAATTTCGCCGGCTTGGTCGTCGGACAGGCGGTACAGGCCGTCGCTCTGCATGCCGTAAGCTGGCGGCAGACCTTCGGGGCGATAGGCGTTGCGGCCGCCTTCGGTGTCACCCTCGGCGCGCGCCAGCATTTCGCGCACCAGCGAGGAGTCCCAGCTCTTGGCCATCAAGGCGGCCTTGGCGACAGGCGGTGTTGGCGAAGCCTTGATGGTGGCGATGAACTCATCGATATTGGCCATCGCGACGGCCAAGCCTTCCAGCACATGGCCGCGGTCGCGGGCCTTGCGCAGCTCGAAAATCGTGCGGCGCGTCACCACCTCGCGGCGATGCTCCAAGAAGACGATGATCAGCTCTTTCAGATTGCACAGCTTGGGCTGGCCGTCGATGAGCGCGACCATATTCATGCCGAAGGTGTCTTGCAGCTGCGTCTGCTTGTACAGATTGTTCAGCACCACCTCGGGCACTTCGCCGCGCTTGAGCTCGATCACCACCCGCATGCCGGACTTGTCGCTCTCGTCCTGGATGTGGCTGATGCCTTCGATCTTCTTCTCGTGCACCAGCTCGGCGATGCGCTCCAGCAGGGTCTTTTTGTTGACCTGATAGGGGATCTCGTCAACGATGATGGACTGGCGCGAGCCCTTGTCGATGTCCTCGAAGTGGACCTTGGCACGCATTACCACCTTGCCGCGGCCGGTGCGGTAGCCGTCGCGGGCACCCGACAGGCCGTAGATGATGCCGGCGGTTGGGAAGTCCGGTGCCGGGATGATCTCCATCAATTCATCGATGGTCACATCGGGGTTCTTCAGCGCGTGCAAGCAGGCGTCGATGACCTCGTTGAGGTTGTGCGGCGGGATGTTGGTGGCCATGCCGACGGCAATGCCGGTCGAGCCGTTGACCAACAAACTCGGCAAGCGCGTAGGCAAAACCAAAGGCTCGCTTTCCGAGCCGTCATAGTTTGGCCCGAAATTGACGGTTTCTTTGTCAATATCGCCAAGCATTTCATGCGCGATTTTCGCCAGCCGGATTTCGGTATATCGCATCGCGGCGGCGTTATCGCCATCGACCGAGCCGAAATTACCCTGGCCGTCAACCAACATATGGCGCATCGAGAAATCTTGCGCCATCCGCACGATGGTGTCATACACCGCGGTGTCGCCGTGCGGGTGATATTTACCAATCACATCGCCGACGATACGAGCGGACTTTTTATAGGGTCGATTCCAATCGTTATTGAGCACGTGCATCGCGAAAAGCACGCGTCGGTGCACCGGCTTCAAGCCATCGCGTGCATCGGGTAGAGCACGTCCCACAATCACGCTCATCGCGTAATCGAGGTATGAACGCCGCATTTCCTCTTCGAGGCTGATGGGCAATGTTTCCTTGGCGAACTGGGTCATGCGCTTGTGCTCGACTCACACCCAGCGGGTGCGGCCTGCATCGTTGAGGACGGAAGACGGCATTCTAAAGGCCTGCGGCTGTAGCTGCGACGCAACAGCAGCCCTTACCTTGCCGTCAAGCACCGCCACAATACGAAGTTATCGGTGCCCTATGGCACAATCGATGAGTCCCTAGGAGAAACCCGTACTTCGGGAATCCCCGAGGTTTTTTGTTCCAGTACTAGGCAATCGCAGGGCAACTGCGGCATTCCTTGAGAGGAGAATCATGAAGAAATTGAATCGAGTGGCGTCGCTTTTCGCTATCGCAGCGGTTGCCGCGTCCGGCGCTTTCGCGCAGACCACGCAGCAAACCATCGATAACTGGCGCGCTACTGATGGCACCGCTGTCAAGAACGGTACCAACGAGCTGTGCTGGCGTGACAGCAACTGGACGCCCGCAACGGCACTCCAGGAATGCGACGGCGCTTTGAAGCCAGCCGTCAAGGCCGCTCCTGTTGAGCCAACACCGGCACCGGTGGCTGCTCCTGTCGCACCCAAGCCCGTAGTTGTGCCTCCAAAGCCAACCAGCGAAAAGGTGACTTTCGCCGCTGACGCATTCTTCGACTTCGACAAATCGGTGTTGAAGCCAGAAGGTAAGGCCGTGTTGGCTGACCTGTACGGCAAGACCAAGGCGTTGAACCTGGAAGTCATCATTGCCGTGGGTCACACCGACTCCATCGGTACTGAAGAGTACAACCAGAAGCTGTCGGTTCGCCGTTCGGAAGCCGTCAAGGCCTATTTGGTGAGCTTGGGCGCCGAGAAGAACCGCGTCTACACCGAAGGCAAGGGCAAGAAGGCTCCTGTTGCTGACAACAAGACCGCCGAAGGCCGCGCCAAGAACCGTCGCGTTGAGATCGAAGTGGTCGGCACACGCGACACCAAGTAATCAACAGCCAAGCGCTGCGGCGCTCGGCTAGTTGATTGTTAAAAGCCCCGCTGATGCGGGGCTTTTTTCGTTGGGTGAAGGGGCTCATGCACCAAAGCCCTATTCGCCGCCGATGACCAGCAACCTCTTACTATCAACCACCATGATGATCAATGCCGACCCCCAAGAGCTTGCCAAGTTTGGTAATTTGGCCCACCGCTGGTGGGATACCGAGAGCGAGTTCAAGCCCCTGCACCGGATCAATCCGCTGCGCCTCGATTGGATTTGTGGCCTGAGTCCCTTGGCCGGCAAGCAAGTCCTAGATGTTGGCTGCGGCGGCGGTATTTTGAGCGACTCTATGGCGCGCCGAGGCGCGCAGGTGCTAGGCATAGACCTGGCCAGCAAGGCGCTTAAGGTGGCAAAGCTGCATGCGATGGAGGCAGGCACCGAAGGCGTGGAATACCGCGAGATCGCGGTTGAGGCCTTGGCGGCTGAGCGGCCGGCGAGTTTTGATGTCGTGACCTGCATGGAGATGCTGGAGCATGTCCCGGACCCCGCTTCAGTCTTGCGCGCTTGCGCCGAGCTGGTCAAGCCGGGCGGCTGGGTGTTCTTGTCCACCTTAAACCGCAATCTCAAGTCCTTCTTGTTTGCCATCGTGGGCGCCGAATACTTACTCAAGATGCTGCCGGCCGGCACCCATGAGTACGCGCGGTTTTTGCGCCCCTCGGAGCTGGCGCAGTTTTGTCGCGATGCCGATCTTGATCTGCAATGCAGCCGCGGCCTGAGCTACAACCCCTTGACCCAGCGCTACAGCTTGGGCGCGGACACCGACGTCAACTACCTCTTGGCTTGCCGCCGGCCGCTATGACGTCTGAACTTCTTTCGGCTTGGCAAAATTCACCATTCACCGTTCAGGCATTGCTGTTTGACCTCGACGGTACCTTGGTGGACAGCGCGCCGGACCTGGCGGGTGCAGTCAATGAAATGCGCTTGAACCGAGGCATGGCCACCTTGCCGCTGGAAGCGTTGCGGCCCCATGTGGGTACCGGCGCGCGCGGCATGTTGAATGTCGCGCTGCAGCTGACGCCTGAGCATGCAGATTACGAAGCCAGCAAGAGCGAATTTTTGGATCGGTACGAGGCTCGCATCGTGCAGGAAACACGCTTGTTCGACCAAGTGTTGGAACTTCTGAAGTCGCTGCAAGTCGCCGGTATTCCTTGGGGCATCGTGACCAACAAGGCCGAGCGATTTGCAATGCCTTTGACCCGCCAACTTGGTTTGGATAGTGCTGCCTTTGCGGTCATCGGTGGCGACACCACCGCACATTCAAAGCCTCATCCGGCGCCGTTGCTGGAGGCGGCTAAACGCGGCGGCATGGATCCGCAGCGCTGCATTTATGTGGGTGACGACGAGCGCGACATCATTGCCGGGCGAGCGGCCGGCATGGGAACAGTAGCTGCGGGCTGGGGATATTTGGGCAAAGGCAAGCCGATTGAGGCCTGGGATGCCGATATTGTCCTTTCTTCGCCATCCGGGATCTTGAAGTTGCTCGGATTGGCCTAAAATACAAACTTCGGGGGCCGACCAGGTTTCGACGTGGGTGCGGATCCGGAGTAGGGCATGCCGAGCACCAGTTCGCTCGTAAAACCACTGGAAACAAAGTAACTGCAAACGACTCTACGTTCGCACTCGCCGCTTAATTGCGCGTGAGCTTCTCAACGGTTGGCCAATGGGCCGGGCTTAAGTCGCAAGGCTGAAGGCTGAGAAGTCATTCACATTGGCTGGTTCTGCACCGGGTTACAAGGTACGGGACAAGATTAAGTGACTGGCGGGAAGGATAGCGTGCCACTGCGCGATTCAACCGCGAGATTCAAATCAGACGGCTAAGCATGTAGAACTGCCCGGTGATGGCTTGCGGACGGGGGTTCAATTCCCCCCGGCTCCACCAATATAAAAACCCCTAAGTAGTTGATTTACTTAGGGGTTTTCTCTTTTCAGGCATTTTATTTTTGTCCTGATCCGTCCTGTTCCGTCACCCGTCTCACATGCGATTCACATTTTTTTCACATGTGAATCAACTGGCGCCCAAAGTAGTTGGACGCCGTATTGGCGGGGCGGCCGATCAAAGCCCAGCTTCTCGCCCTCTGATACCCAGCGCCCATAAGTGCGCTGCACCATTTCTACGGTCTTGTGCCCGAGCAGCTTGGAGATAAAGGCAGGGTTGTCGCCCTGGCTGAGCAACTGACTGGCAAATGTATGGCGTAGCTGGTACGGGTTGCGGTAGGCGATCCCAGTGTCTTTGTGGGCGGCCTTCCATATCCTGGCCAGCGTGCTGTCGCGCCAAGCGCCGTCTTTTGCATCGGCTCGGGTGTTGGTGAAAACGCGCTGGCCCGCCAGCTGCGTCAGCTCGCGCATGCCCTCCAGCGCTTCCAGTGCCGCCGGCAACAGCGGGATGGTCCGCACGCCCGCCTTGGTCTTGGGCCTGGCCTTGTCCTTGCCTTCGGTTGTCGTCTCTTGAATGTGGACCGTCCTGGCTTCCAAGTCGACGCGCGACCAGCGCAGGCCGACGAGCTCGCCGGTGCGCACGCCGGTGAATGCCCAAAACTGAAAGGCGTACCGCTCGCGCAGGTTGGTCAGCTTGCCGAGCAGGATCTTCAATTCGCCAGCCGTGTATGGCTCAGGCTCGAAGTCGCTTGTCCGCTTGTCGACGGGGACCAGCTTGGCCAGCGTCACGCGGTCGATCGGGTTGAACGGTATCAGCTCATCGGCCACCGCTTCATCCAGCACGCCGCGCAGTGGCAAGAGCCGGTTTCGGATCGTCTTGAGGCTCACCGCTTGCGTGCCAACCCAATCGCGGATGTCGGCCGGCTTCAGGTCGGCCAGGCGCTTGTCGCCGCACCAGGGGATCAGGTTGTTTTCGATGGCCTTGCGGTAGCCGGCGAAAGTGCTGGCCTCAAGCGTCAGCTTCACGCGGTCGCGATAGGCTTCCAGCAAACCCTTCAGCAGCTTCGATTGAACCGGCGCGTGGCCGAAAACCTGCGCGCGCGCCGAGTTCGGGAAGTAGTCGACGTAGCGGAATTCGCCTCGCTCGATCTTGCCCATGATCTCGGCCCGCGTCCGCATGCAATATTGCTCATTGGCCTTGCTATGCGGCAGGTCGACCACTTCACGGCATTGCACGCCGCGATACGAAAATGCAACCTGATAGACCTGCTTGTTCTTGCGGCTCAGCGGCGTGACGCCGATCACGCGCTTTTTCCGTGCAGGTGGGCTGGGGTCTTTCCCGCTGCCCAGTCGTTCACCGCTTTCAGATTCACCCACAGCTCTGCACTCCCTTCAGGTTTACGGGCGTGGATGTCCCGAAGCCACTTGCCGGTACGCAAGCGCTTCTCTACCGCGTCCGGTGTTTCCCCGGATTCTTGGCAGTATTTGGACAATCGGACCCAATAAAGCATGGGAGTGTAGGACTTTGGGGTTTGGGTGAATCAGAAATCCAGCCGCTGCCCGAGCAGCTTGGCCATGTCGTTGTGGATCAGCGCCACCAGCCTGTCGAGCTCGGCCGTGATCCAGCGGGCCGTCGGGTAGAGCGGCGGCGGCACTTCGCGCTGCAGTGGCCGGCGGCCTGAGCCGTGGCAGCCTGAGCACGCTGCCGTCGTCAGCCGGCCGGCGCCTTCATCGGTGCCTTCGATCAGCGCTTCAACAAAGCCGGTGCCATTGCAATAGCCGCACACCGGGGCCAGCCACCATTGCAGCGTCGAGACAATTAGCTGCTGCCGTGCGGGCTTTGTCATTGGCCGGCGACGTTGCTTCAGCAGGTTCTGCACCACCCAGCCG
>NZ_JANNMI010000167.1:0-10412 GCF_031397715.1 Roseateles sp. | reverse complement strand
GGGTGCCAGCGGCCGATGTCCGCGTGGTCGACCATGCCAAGCCCGGCTACGATATTGCGGTTGGTGATCTGAACACCCTTGGGCAGCCCCGTGGTGCCGGAGGTATACAACTGGATCACCGTGTCGTCGGCGATGGCCGCGGTGGCCGGGTCGATGGCCGGTAGCAGGCTGAGCCAGGCGTCGTAATCGAGGCAATCTTCGGCTGGACCGTCGATACAGACCAAGGTCTTGAGACGCGGCAGCTGCGCACGCACGGCTTGGACGACGGGCAGGTGCGCACGGTCGACGAACAGCATCTCGACCTGTGCATCGTCGACAATGAAGGCGATTTCCGGCGCGGCCAGGCGCCAGTTCACCGGAACGATGACCATGCGCGACTTGGCCGCACCGAGGTAAACGTCGAAGAAACGGTCGGAGTTCTTGGCCAGGTAACCGAAATGCGCTTGCGGAGCCGAAAGCGCGGCCATCAGGCCCTGGGCGACCTGGTTGCTGCGCTCGTCCCACTGACTATAGGTACTGATGCGATTCTCGAAGATCAGCGCCGGATGGTCCGCTCGGGTGCCGGCGTACACGCGCGGAATGTCGGCCAAGGTGTGGATGCCGGTCTGTTGCAGCGAAGGAAGTGGGGAGTTCATGGTTCCACGTGTACACGGCTTGCCGCCACAACTCCACCGAATGCCCATACGGTTGCTTTACGGCAGACCAGCGCTTGCGGCGGCAGCCATGTCGGGTGTCTGGCAGGCCACAAGATACTCCCGGCGCAGGCGCAGAACCAGATCATGGACGCTGGGGATGTCGTCGATCAGGTCAATACCCTGTCCAGCGCTCCAGACGTCCTTCCATGGTTGTGCCCCCGGCGGCAGGTGGTCATGCCGTATGCCACGGCCCAAGGGCAGGGGAAGCTTGTCAGGGTCAAGACCGGCCTGTCGGACAGAGGGCACGAGCCAGTTGGCGTGTACCCCGGATATACGTTCTGTGTATCTCAAGTCGCTGGAGGTGCTGGCGACCAACATCTCCTTGTACGCCTGAGGCGCCATCGCCTCCTGTGTCGCGATAAAACGCGTACCGAGATAAGCCAGGTCGGCGCCCAGCACCTCTGCGGCGCGGATCGTGGCGCCGTCGCTCACCGCGCCCGCCATCACGATGGTGCCGTCGTAGATGGCACGTACCGCGCGAATCAATGCGAGGTGGCTCAGCGTACCGGAGTGCCCGCCGCCGCCTGCACCAATGCAGATCAGACCGTCCGCACCGGCTGCGATCGCCTTCTGAGCGAACCGAAGGCTCGTGATGTCGTGGTAAACCAGCAAGCCAACATCGTGTGCACGCCTGATCATGACCGTTGGGTCGCCGGCTACGGTGATGACAACACGCACACCGTATCGCGCGCACAGGTCGTAGTATGCGTCGATTTCGTTTTCGGGAAGGCGCGCTGCCAAATTCACGGCCAGCGGTCCGCATGGTCGTCCAGCCTGCTGCTCATGCGCATTGAATGACTGTCTCAGTGCTTTCAGCCAATTTTCGAACTCCTCGAAGCTGCGCGCGTTATGCCAGGGCAACACTCCCATCACTCCCGCCTTGCACGCTTCGCGCACGAGGTCGGGGCCACTGACCAGGAACATTGGCGCGCAGATTGCCGGCAGCGTGAGCAGCGATCTGACGGAGGGGTCAAGGGCCATTTGGAGAAATCCTTTGAGAGAATGTAGTTGACTTAATTTTGGTCGGACTGAGCGAATTCGCTACCCGTAGTCGAGCGCCTGCATGATCGCCGCGCTTTCCTCCGTCGCCGGAATATGCGCTAGATCCATATCGTCATCCTGGGTCATAGTTGCCTCCGCTCGCACGAGCCACTCGCCTAGGTTCAGGGCTGGGGTCCGGCAACGATACCCTGGTCATGCAGCCTTGCAAATTCACTGCTGCCCATGCCCAGCAATCCGCACAGCACCTCTTCCGTATGCTCGCCCAGCCGTGGTGCCGGCTCGGCAGGAACGCGGGCGAACGCCGAGAATGCCAGTGGGGTGCCCGGCGCCAGATAGCTGCCGACGCCAGGCTGATCCGTCGTGGTGAACAGGGGATTGGCCGCCGAGCAGGCATCATCCCCAGCCACCAGCTGACTGACCGTTTGGTAGCGGCTCCAGGCAACGCCTTGCGTGTCGAAGGCGGCGGCAACTTCCTGCAAGCTGCGCCGTGCAATCCAGCCACCGACCAGCTCGGCGATCTCCCGCCGCGCCCTATAGCGGTCGCCTTCCATCCGCAAGTCGAGGCCGAGCCGCGTCTCCAGTCGGGACAGGGCGTCGCTGATTCCCGTCGCATCGCACAACGAACGCCATTGCTTACGCGTCAGTCCAACGACCATCACCCGTTGCCCGTCGGCGCAAAGGAAATCGCGTCCGAACGCCCCATACAGGTAATTTCCCACGCGTTCGCGCGGATGGCCGAGCTGGGCTTCAGCGACAAAGCCGAGATGACCCATCGTCGCCAGGGCCACGTCTTCGAGGGCAAGCTTCACGTGCTGCCCCTCCCCTGTCCGCCGTCTGTGCCGCTCCGCCGCGAGCAGGCCCGCCGCAGCCAGGTGGCCAGTGGCGACGTCCCAGGCCGGCAGCACATGGTTCACTACATCCGCACTATCTTCGGGCCCCGTCAGCGACGGCAGACCCATCATCGGATTGACCGTGTAGTCGACCGCCGAGCGGCCTTGACGGTTGCCCTGAATTGTCAGTTGGATGAGATCGCGGCGCCGGCTACACAGGGCTTCATTAGAGAGCCAGCCTCGGGGCGGGAAATTCGTCAGCAACATGCCCGCGTCGTCGCCGTCGGCACAGATGATCGCCATCGCCAGTTCGCGGCCTTGCACAGAGCCAATGTCGAGGGCCACCGATCGCTTCGATTTGTTCAACCCGCACCAGAACAGGCTGATGTTGTCCGCGGTGACAGGCCAGCGCCGGTAATCGAGTCCACCTTGCAAATCGTCGATGCGTATCACGTCGGCGCCAAGCTGCGCCAACGTCATGCCCCCCAGCGGAGCAGCGACGAAGGCCGAGGCCTCGACCACACGCATTCCTGCCAGTATGCCTGTATTCACCATATGGTTGTCGCGCCTTACGCCGCCTCCGCTCGCAGTGCCTCTTCAAGTATGCTGCGCGCAATGACCTTCAATGCCAAGGCTTCCGCGGCACCCTCGAAATTCGACAGCACGGGCGCATCGACGAAATGGCGGCAAGCGGAGAGATGCGCTGCCATCAATAAGCCATTGCGACCATGGCGATCAAGTCGCCGGTATTCACGAGGCTGCTTTCACCATATTGCGCGCGATGACGATCTGTTGGATCTGTGTCGTTCCCTCGTAGATCCGGAACAGGCGTACGTCGCGGTAAAAACGCTCTATGCCGTAGTCGCTGAGGTAGCCTGCCCCGCCAAAAATCTGCACCGCACGGTCGGCCACGCGTCCGCACATTTCCGAGGCGAACATCTTGCAGCAGGACGCCTCGGTGCTGACGTTCTCGCCGCGATCGCGCCGTCGGGCGGCGTCCAGCGTCATGCACTGCGCAGCGTACAGCTCGGCCTTGCTGTCGGCCAGCATGGCTTGCACCAGCTGGAACTCGGCGATGGGCTGACCAAACTGCTTGCGCTCCATGGCGTAGTGCAGTGCGTCATCGAGCATACGCGCCGCGACGCCGACGCACATCGCGGCAATATGGATGCGGCCCTTCTCCAGCACCTTCATCGCCGTCTTGAAGCCCCGGCCCGGAATGCCCCCGATGATGTTGGCAACCGGCACCCGGCAGTTCTCGAATATCACATCACAGGTGTGGGAACCACGCTGGCCCATCTTCTTGTCGTACTTGCCAAGGCTGATTCCCGGCCGGTCGGCCTCGACGATGAAGGCGGAGACACCAGCGGCGCCTTTGTCTGCCAGATCGGTGCGCGCCATCACCGTGAAGATGCCAGCGTGCGGCGCGTTGGTGATGTAGCGCTTGGTGCCATTGATCACGTAGTGGTCGCCATCGAGGATCGCCGTCGTGCGCAATGACGCCGCGTCCGAGCCGGCCTCCGGCTCGGTGAGGGCAAACGAGGCGATGATTTCCCCCGTGGCCAGGCGGGGCAGATACGCGGCCCGCTGTGCCATCGTGCCGTCGATCAGGATGCCCTGCGAGCCAATACCGACCGTGGTGCCGAACAACGAGCGAAAAGCCGGTGAGGTCTTGCCCATCTCCATCATCAGGAGCGCCTCTTCCTCCATGGTGACGCCCAGACCGCCGTACTCTTCGGGGATGGTCAGGCCGAACAGGCCGATGGCCTTCATCTCGGCGACGATATCCTCGGGAATCTCGTCGGTCTCCGCGACGAGCTGTTCGGCCGGCACCAGGCGGTCGCGTACGAAGCGCGAGACCGTGTCGAGCAGCGAGTTCAAGGTTTCCTGGTCACGGATCATGCTTGGGTTCCTCCTGAACTTTCCGTCAGTTACTCGAGTACATATCGTTGATCAGGTCGGCATACTTGCGCTCGACCGTCTTGCGCTTCAATTTCATGGTCGCGGTCAACTCCTCGTCCTCGGCGGTGAGCTTCTGTTCGATCAGACGGAAGGTCTTGATCTGTTCGACGCGGGCGAACTTGGCATTGACCTTTGCAATCTCCTGTCCGATGAGATCGCGCACTTCAGCGGTCTGACAGAGGCTGGCATAACTGGAGAAGGGTACCGAACGCTCCTGAGCGTACTGCTCGACGTTGTCGTGGTCAATCATCACCAGGCAGGTCAGGTAAGGCCTGCGGTCGCCGATGACCACTGCGTCGGCAATGTAGGGCGAGAACTTCAGGTCGTTCTCGATTTCGCTGGGCGTGACGTTCTTGCCGCCGGCGGTGATGATGATGTCCTTCATGCGGTCGACGATGCGGTAGTAGCCGTCTGCGTCCACCGTGCCGACATCACCGGTGTGCAGCCAGCCCTCGGCGTCTATGGTCTCGCGCGTCTTCTCCGGCTGGTTCAAGTAGCCCATGATGATGTTGGACCCACGCACGAGTACCTCGCCCTCGGGCGACAACTTCACCTCGTTGACCGAGAGCGGCTTGCCTACCGTGCCAATACGCGCAGCGCCCGGAAGGTTCAGCGTACCGCCGCCGCTGGTTTCCGTCATGCCCCAGCCCTCATAGAGGGCAACGCCGATGGCGCCGTACCAGCGGATCAGCTCCGGCGATATGGGCGCGGCGCCCGTCATGGCAAAGCGAACCTTGTTCAGGCCCATCATGCGCCGCATGTTGCCAAATACCAGCGCTCCCGCCAGCCCATTGGCGGCTCGCGCCAGCAGGCCCGGCTCCCTGCCGGCCAGACGCGCGTCGGACACCCGATAGCCGGCCCGCAGCGCCAACGCATAGGCCCAGCGCCCGATCGGCGTCGCCTCCTTCATGCGGATCGCCATGGTGGAGTAGAACTTCTCCCAGATGCGCGGCACACCGAGAAATTGCGTCGGCGCGATCTCGCAGATGTTGGCCGCCAGCGTCTCCGGGTTCTCGACGAAGTTCATGCGCGCGCCGAACTGCACGGTCAACAGGGATCCGATCATGCGCTCGGCGATGTGGCACATCGGCAGGTAGGTGACTTTGTCGTCGCTTTCGTCCTGCGGGATGGGGAACACCTCCATCACCCGCAGGAGGTTACTGTTCGACATCATCGCGCCCTTGGGCTTGCCCGTCGTGCCCGAGGTGTACACCAGGATCGCCAGGTCGCCCGCGGCGCGCGATGCCAGCCGACGCTCGAAGTCGCCCGGATGCGTCTGGTCGTGGACGGCTCCCGCGTCCGACAGCGCCTCCAGGCTGGTGACCGCCGGATCATGAAAGCGGCGCAGGCCCTCCATGTCGAACACCACGATCCGTCTCAGTCCAGGGCATAAGGCGCGGACCTCCAGCGCCTTGTCGAGCTGCTCCTCGTCCTCGACGAAGAGGATGCTGACGCCGGCGTCCTGCACCACGTACCGGACTTGCTCCGCGGCATCGGTCGGATAGATGCCAACCGACACGCCACCCGCGAGCAACACCCCCCAATCTGCATAGACCCACTCGCGCCGGGTATTCGAGAGGATGGCTGCCGTGTCGCCCGGCTCGAAGCCCAACGCCGCCAGTGCCATGGCGACACGGCGCGCATGCGCCCCGTAGTCGCGCCAGCGCACTTCTTCCCATATGCCCATGTGCTTCTGGCGCAAGGCTATGTTGTCGTTGCGCAACTGCACTGCGCTCCAAAAGCGCTTCGCAATCGTGTCGCCCTGAGGAAACACGGGCGCCGACCCCGACCCAGTTGCCACACTCCTATGTGCCATGCGCCCGTTCCTTCGTCACTATCGCCACTGCTTCTTCCTCTTCCAGCGTCGCTCACCGCGCACTGCATCCGACTTCATGCCCAGGAAGAACTCCCGCACGTCCTCTTTCTGCAGCAGGCGCTCGCTGGTATCCTCCAGCACGATGCGCCCAACTTCCAGGACGTAACCGAACTGCGCGCACGCGAGCGCAATGGCGGCGTTCTGCTCTACCAGCAGCATGGTGGTCCCCTCCTCGGCGTTGATGCGGACGATGATCTCGAAGATCTCCTTCACCAACTTGGGCGAAAGCCCCAGACTCGGTTCGTCGAGCAACAGCAGCTTGGGCCTGGCCATCAGCGCCCGGGCGATGGCCAGCATCTGCTGTTCGCCGCCGGACAGCTGCTGGGCTTCCTGATCGCGTCTGGCCTTGAGGATGGGGAAGTACGCGTACATGCGCTCGATGTCGCGCTTGACCACATCCGCGTCCATGCGCGTGTAGGCGCCCATGAGGAGGTGCTCGTGTACCGTCAGCAGCGGAAAAATCTCCCGCCCTTCCGGCACGTGGCTGATGCCCTGGCGGACGATCCAGTTCGCCGGCTTGCCGTTGATCAGTTGACCCTCGAAGAAGACCTGGCCCTTGTCGGGATCGAGGATCCCCGAGATGGTCTTGAGGATCGTGGACTTTCCCGCACCGTTGGTGCCGAGTACGGTCACGATGGCGCCGCGCGCAACTTCCAGGCTCACGCCGCGGATGGCGCGCACCGGGCCATAACTCGACTCGATATTGACAAGACGCAGGATGGGTTCGTTCATCACCGCCCTCACTTGCCGAGATAGGCCGTCATGACGGCCGGATCGGACTGCACCTCGGCCGGCGTGCCGATGGCCAGCGACCGCCCTTCGCTGACGGCCAATACGCGATCCGAAACGCGGGAGACCAGGCCCATGTCGTGTTCCACCATCAGCACGGTGATGCCGAGGTCATCGCGTATGTCCTGGATCCAGAATGCCATGTCGTCCGTCTCTTCCACATTCAGGCCCGAGGAAGGTTCGTCCAGCAGCAGCAGTTTCGGCTGCATGCACAGGGCACGCCCCAGCTCCACCACCTTGCGCACGCCGTAGGGCAGACCATCGACCAGGCTGTCGCGCACGCTCTGCAGGTCGAGGAAGTCGATCACCTCCTCGACGCGTCGCCGCAGCTGCACCTCCTTGCGCTGCAGGCGCGGCAAATAGAGCATTTCGGCGAGCAGGCTGGTGTGCGTATGGGTGTGGCAGCCGACGAGGAGATTCTGCAGCACCGTCGCGTGCTCGAACAACTCGATGTTCTGGAACGTGCGTCCGATCCCTGCAGCACCCACCCGATGCGGGGCGATGCCGGTAAGGTCCTCCTCCTCCAACAGGATACGGCCGCTTGACAGGGGGTAGATCAGGCTGATCAGGTTGAAGATCGTCGTCTTGCCGGCACCGTTGGGGCCGATGATGGTAAATATCTCACCCTTCTCCACCTCGAAGCTGATGTTGTCGACGGCCGTCAGGCCGCCGAAGCGCTTCGTGATGTTCGCGACCTTGAAGAAGCTCATGTCAGGCCAGCCGCTCGGACTTGGTATAGGACTTCTTGCGTTTGAACATGCCCTTCCTGTAGGTAGGGAACAGTGAGAACCAGGTTTGGATCTTGATCCAGCGGCCGTTCAGGCCCAGCGGCTCGAACAGGACGAAGAGCACGGTGATGATGCCGAACGCCGCCGCGTTCAAGCCGGTCTGTTCCGCCACCGCCGCTGGCAGAAAGGCCTTGGCTTGACCGATGAGTTGGGGCAGGGCAATCATGAAGATGGCGCCGAACACGGCTCCGCGCAGCGAGCCCATGCCGCCGATGACCACCATCATCAGGAACTCCACCGACACCAGCAGCGTGAACTGGTCCGGCCCGAGGAACTTGATCTGGTGCGCGTAGAGCGCACCGGCCAGGCCGGTCATCGCCGCCGAAATCGCGAATGCCCGCGTCTTGTAGCGCGCCAGGTTGATGCCCATGCTTTGGGCCGACACCTCGGAGTCCCGAATGGCAATGAAGGCGCGGCCGGAGGGCGAACGCAACAGATTGCGCGCAACCAGACCAACGCTGACGACGCAGACCAGGCACAGCAGGTACATGGGAACGCTGCCGTTCAGCGGCCCGACGATCAACTTCAAGCTGGGCACGGCCTTGCCCGCATTGCCGCCGGTGACCGACTCCCAACGCGCGATAACCTCTTCGACGATGAAGCCAAAGGACATGGTCGCGATCGCCAGGTAGATCCCCGTCAAGCGCAGCGTCGGCAAGCCGATCACGAAACCAGCGACCGCAGCCAGCGCTATGGCGCAGGGCGCCGTAGCGATGAACGGCCAGCCGTAGCCCTGCAGCACGGCCTCGGTGTAGGCCCCAACCGCGAAAAATGCCGCGTGCCCGATCGACATTTGCCCGGTAAAACCGATCAGCAGCATCAGGCCGATGCCGACGATACTGTAGATGAGAATGAAACTGAGCAGGCTCAGCAGGTAGTTTCCCAACAGCAACGGCGCCAGCAACAGCACGACGACCAGAAACAGATACCAGCTTGCCTGAACGCCATCGCGAAACATGCGCAGGTCCTGCTCGTAGCGGGTCTTGAACACATAACGCATGGCGGCTCCCTCAAACCTTCTTCTTGCTCATCGCGGAGAATATTCCCGATGGTTTGATCATCAGGACCAGCAGTACCACCAGATGCGGCGCCACGGCTTTGAAGCCCTCGGGCAGCAGGTATCCCGCCAGCGACTCGACCACGCCGATGATCACGCCGCCTACCAATGCACCGGGAATGCTGCCGAAACCGCCCACGACCGCAGCAGGAAAAGCGTTGAGTGCGATGAATCCCATGTTGCTGTGCACGAAGGTGATCGGCGCCAACAGGATCCCGGCAACGGCTGCAATCCCCGCGGCGATGGCCCAGATCAGCGTGTGCATCTGCTGCACGGGAATCCCGACGTAATAGGCCGCCAGCTGGTTCTGCGAAGAGGCGTTCATGGCGATGCCGATCCGGGTCTTCTTGAACAGCAGGTAGAGCAAGCCGCAAAGCACGGCCGTCGTCAGGATGATGGCGATATGGTCCATCGCGACGCTCAGCCCGCCCTGACGCACGAAGGTGTCGCTGAACGGCATCTTCAGCAGCCGCGTATCGGTGCCCCAGCCAGGCACCATGGTGACCAGGCCGCGCATCGCATAACCCGCCCCCATCGTCACCATGACTGCGGCGAAGGTCGGCTGGCCGATGACGTGGCGCAACACCCCGTGCTCGAACGCCGCGCCGAACAGCGCCAGCGTCAGCACCGTCAAAGGCACCATCATCCAGAAAGGCAGGTGCCAGAGCGTGGCAAAGGTGTAGGCGACGAAGCCGCCGAGCATCAAGACGTCGCCCTGGGCGAAGTTGACCACCTCGGTGGCCTTGTATATCAGCACGAAGCCCAAGGCCACCAGTCCATAGATGCAACCGAGCGCAACGCCGCTGATGGTGACCTGTACTACCTGCATATGAATGACTGGCGCATCCCGGTCTGGCACCCGATGTTCGACGCTGGCGCCAGCAGATCGACTTGTCCGCGATCCGCACCTGCTACACCAGCAATTGCACACAGGCGACGCTGCCTTTCAGCGAACCCTCCTCCTTGTAATGAGTTCGCCGAGCATATGAAGCAGATCCCGATTAGCGCCTCGTCGGAAGCGACGAGTGCCGCACTTTGCGCAGCGCTGCCATGCGCTGATGAAGGGCGCCTTCTTGCCCCGGCGCCGCTCGAACGGCGGCATGGCATCGAGCGCCCGGACCAGCCACTGGCGCGTCGCCGCCGGATCGCTGCATCGTCGGAAGCGACGAGTGGACTCGCGTGCCAGGCGACCGACCCATCGGAGTGAAGTTACGATTATTCTTGCAGCGGAGGAGTCAAGCTGAACATAATAGCGACTCCCTCCCCACCCCAGGCGTGATGACGACGAACCGACCGCCCACTCGCAACGGGTTACCAGCGACTCCGCACAAGCCCGGGCTGCCTGCGCGCAAGCTGCAGGTACCGCAGCCGTCGCCACACCTCCTGCAGCGCGCCGGCATACTGCGCGACTTG
>NZ_JANNMI010000153.1:0-10125 GCF_031397715.1 Roseateles sp. | reverse complement strand
CGCCGGTGCTGCCATTGGTGAAGGTCTGGAAGCCGATGCCATGGCCCATCTCATGCAAGAGCGTGACCACGAAGTCGATGTTGCTGCCGTGGTTGCTGTCCAGGCCCAAGTAGAAGAAGGTGCCATCCAGGCAACCGGGATTGCCAAGATTGCTGTTGAAGTTGGAGTTGATTTGTGGCGCGTTGAGGGTGCCCAGGTAGGCACCGGCGATCTTGTTGGCCAGGGCGTAGGAATACAGGGTGTTGGCCTTGGGCGCGTTCGCAAAATTGCGGAATGCCGCCGTTGCACCGGCGCTGCCCAGCACCGCCGAGGTGGCCGAGCAGGTCAATGGGGTGAACTGCGCGTTGATGATGATGGGCTGGTTGCTGGTCAGCGTGGCGCCCCAGATATTGGCGGCGTGGGTGAACGCAATCAAGCGTTGCGCGCCCAGGGTGGTGCCGGCGTTGCCGCCAACCGGTGTGGCAGCGCTGGCGTCATTGAAGCCGACGCCGGGTGCGTTGGTATTGTTGATGATGATGGTGGCGGCCGCCTGGGTTTGCAGGTGCAGTCCCAAGCCGGCAGCCAACACGGACGCTGCGATGGCCAGGGAAGAGGTTTTATTTGAGCGCATGGCTATGTCCCTTCTTGCTTGATTTGGCGGGCGCCTTCATGGCGGCTGCAGCGGCGTCCGGGCCGGTCACGCAAGCCTGGCTGATGCTGCCGTCGCTATTGCGTGTGGCGACGCTGAAGGACAGCGTGCTTTCGTCCAATTCATGCTCGACCGAACCGTCGGCATGCTGGACCGGCTGCGGGTTGACCTTGCCGGTCAACAGGCCACGCGGCTGAACGGCCCCGCCACTTGTGCGGGCACCAGCGGCGGGCTGGCTCAAGGCTTGAGCTTCGGCTGCGGTCGGTGCACGCAACTCACCGCTGCTTGGGTCTTTGGCAACGGTGGCCGCCGAAGCGCCAGCCGTTGCCAACACGATGGCAACGGCAAATGCCGCAGCCAGGGGGCTACTGTTGATTTTCATGATCTTTTTCCTTGCTATCAGGTGGGGCGGCGTCTTGCCGAGGGTCACTTGGCGCGAGCTTTGCGTCGAGCGAAGGCGATGGCGCACAGGCCCAGGCCCATCAAGGCATAGCTGCTGGGCTCGGGGACGGCGGTGGTGATGCTGACGCTGTCGATCGCCACGACGTTGGCGGTTTCGGCGTCGGCGACCGCGTAGACGAAAGCGATGCGACCTGACGCGGCGGTGGGCAGCGCGCCGCTGTACTGCCACCAGCTCGTCGCGGCGCTGAAAGTGTTCAACAAGGTCGTGAAGCTGGCGGTGTCAGAGGACGCGCCGGCACTGAAATAGACCTTGACCGTGTCGGCAAAACCGGCGGTGTCTTCGGTGCGTGCCCAGAAGCTTAGGTCGGTGGCGCCATTCAGCGCGATCTCCGGGCTGATCAACCAGTTCTCGATCGCGCCGACGCCGTTGGCGGCGCTGTTGTACGTGGCCATCGCGAAGGAGTTGCTGGCGCCGGCTTGCGCGCTCAGCGACTCGGGCACGCCTTGGAACCAGCTCAAGCCGGCCGGCGTGCTGTTATTGGTGAGCAGCCAGCCGGAGCTGGCCAAGTCCTCGAAGCCCTGCGTGTAAACGGCCGGAACCGGCATGGAGGCGGAGGCGAAGGTCGAGCTGGCCAGTGCCAGCGCCGCAAACCCAAAACGGGTCGGTATGGAAAGCTTCATGAACAAATCCCTCTCAGTCAATCGGTCGATTGCTTGACGGTGGGAGGCAGCTCTGCATCGATCGCCGTGGCGAGGCTAGCGGGCTTTCAGTTCCACCGAGCGAGTGCTTATTTATTCACGTTTGACGCTGGCGGCCCATGGGTACTTAGCCTAGGGTACGAATCCCCCCATTCAAGGGGCAGCGGCGAGGGTTTACCCGCTGGCGTTCAAGCCGCTCTCAAGCCGCTCTCAAGCAGTCCACAATCTTCATCCGCGCCGCGCCCCAGGCCGGAATGAAGCCGCCGACAAAACCCATAAACAGCGAAAACAGCAGCGTCTGCCAGGCGATGGCCGGCGTCAGCTTGAACTGAAAGGCCAGCTCCGAGAAGGTCTGGAAATTGGTGGTCGAGATATTCACCGTCTGCATCAGCGAGGCCGCAGCCAGGCCGATCACCCCGCCCACCAAGGCCAACAGCAGCGACTCCAGCATAAAGGCCAACAGCACCGCGCCGCGCTGAAAGCCCAGCGCCCGCAAGGTGCCGATCTCACCCACCCGCGACGCCACGGCCGCGAACATCGTGATCATCGCGCCGACGATGGCGCCGACCGAGAAAATCACCGACAAGGCCGTGCCCAGGATGCTGATGAACTTGGCCAGCGCCTCGCTTTGCTCGGCGTAAAACACCGCCTCGCGCTTGAGCTCGACCGTCAGGCGCGGGTCGTCGGCGATCCGGGCTTTGAGTGTTTCAAATTGACTCGCATCGGCGAGCCGGAACACCACGCTGGAAAACGCGCCGCGGCGGAAGGCCTGCAGCATCTGCTCGGCGTCGCCCCAGATTTCGGAGTCAAAGCCGGTGCGCCCAGCATCAAACACGCCCACCACCGTCCAGTCGCGGCCGGCGAAGCGCAAGGTCTCGCCCAGGCCCGCGCCCTGGAAACCGCGTGCGATCGCTTTGCCGGTGACGATCTCGGAGGTGCCGGGTCGGAACATCCGGCCTTCAATCATTTGCACCTGCGGGCGCAGCTGCAGGCCGCGCTCGCTGGTGCCCCGCACCGTCACATTGCTGGGCTTGCCGCTGCCGCGTTTGGGCAGGTTGTTCAAGACCACCGGCTCCTTGGTGACCAAGGGCTGGCCGGCCGCATCGGTGGCGATGCCGGGCAGGCTTTCCAGAATGCTGGCCTGCAGTCGGTCAATGCCGCTGTTGATTTCGGCGCCGGCGCCCTTGCGCAGCGCAATCACATTGTCGGGCTGGCCGGTTGCGACCAGCGTTGCGCGGATGCCCTCGCTCATCATCAAGACGGTGGCGAACACGTACACCACCAGGGCCATGCCGCCGGCTGTCAGCAAGGTGGTGACGCGGCGCACCCATAAATTCCGGGCAATATAACTAAGCGGAATTTGTTTCACGCGACGTGCCTCAGCCCTTGAACAATATCAATCCGACTCATCTTCCACGCCGGCCAAGCGGCCGCCACCGCGCCCACGACCAAGGCCGCCAGCATCTGCAGGCCCATCGTCAGGCCCGAGACCTGGAACGCCGGCAGCAGCGTGCCGATGGCCTTGCCGAAGCCGGCCGCCAGCGGCAGCGTCAACAGCAAACCGGCCAGGCCGCCGAGCAGCGCGATCAAGAGGCTCTCGCCGAACAGCAGCTTGACGACAAAGCTGGGCGCGAAGCCCAGCGCTTTGAGCGTCGCGTATTCGGCCAGCCGCTCGCGGGCGGTCATGGTCATGGTGTTGGCCATCACCGCCATGATGATGACGACGATGATGTAGCTGACCGCTTCAATGGCGAGCAGGATGGCTTCGCTCATCGACACAAAGCTGAGTTGAAAGGCCGACTCGGTCTCGGTCAGCGTCTCGGCCAGCGAGTTCTTGAAGCCGGCGTCGACCCGCTGCGAGATCAGCGCGGCGTTTTGCGGGTCATTGATGCCGATGATGTAAACGCCCACCGCATCGGCCCGCTTGGGTGCCAGCTTGCGGATCGACTCGTTCAAAAACGCCCAGTGAAACAGCAGCTGGCTTTCGTCCGTCTTGGCCTCGGCGCCGTCCCAGATGCCGCGCAGCGTGAAGGTCCAGGTGCCCGGATAGATGGTGCCACGGATGGGGATTTGGTCGCCGATCTTCCAGCCGTGTTTGTCGGCCAGCTTGCGGCCGACGATGGCGCCTTGGCGGTCGCGCAGGAAGGCCAGCCGCTCGGCGTCGCTGAGCCGGTACTCGGGATAGAGCGCCAGATAACTGGCCGGCTCAACGGCAAACTGCGGGAAGAAATTGCGCTCGGTCAGGTAGACGCCGCCAAACCAGTTTGACCAGGAAATGCTGCTGACGCCGTCCACGCCCTTGAGTCGCTGCGCATAGTTCATCGGCAGCGGGAAGGTCAGCGAGATCGCGCTGCGCGTGACCAGGCGCGTGCTGCTGCTACCTTCAACGCCGGCGTACCAAGCGTCGATGATGGTGCGTAACAGCCCGAACGCACTGATCGCCACCACCAGGCCGACCATGGTCAGCAGGGTGCGCAGCTTGTGGCGAAAGGCGTTCTTGAGCAGGAGTTTGAAGATGAACATGGCGGCGTCTGCTGAAGCCTCAGGCCTGTGCGTTCAATTCTGCTTCGCTGACCAAGACGCCTTTTTCCAGATGCACCATGCGGCGCGCGCGCGCGGCGGCCTTGGGGTCGTGGGTGACCATCACAATGGTCTTGCCCAGGTCGCGGTTCAGCTGCTGCAGCAAGTCCAGGACCTCGGAGCCGGTGACCCGGTCGAGGTCACCGGTGGGCTCATCTGCCACGATCAAGGTCGGGTCGCTGACCAGGGCGCGGGCAATCGCCACGCGCTGCTGTTGGCCGCCCGAGAGTTCGTTCGGGTAATGATCCAGCCGGTCGGACAGTTTCACCATCTCCAACGCCGCCAGCGTGTGTTCGCGCCGCTGCCGACCCGACAAGTTGGTCAGCAAAAGCGGCAGTTCGACGTTCTCGAACGCGGTCAGCACCGGCAGCAGGTTGTAAAACTGAAAGATGAAGCCGACATGGGCGGCGCGGCCGGTTGCCAACTGGCCCACGCAGATCGTGGCGATGTCGATGCCGCCGATCTCGATGCGGCCGCTGCTGGGCTGGTCAATGCCGGCGATCAGATTGAGCAGCGTGCTTTTGCCCGAGCCGCTGGGGCCCATCAGGGCGACAAAGTCACCGGCCATGACGTCAAGCTGGATGTCTACCAGCACGGGAATCTCTTGGCCGCCGCGTTGATAGGACTTGGACAAGTCGCGGATGCGAATCAAGGGTTCGTTCATGACGTCACTTGGCCGCCAGCGTCACTTGGCCGCCGTCTTTGAGCTTGGCGCTGGGCGCCAGCACAATCCGGTCGCCCGATTTGACGGCACCTGTCACTTCGACCACATCGCCGAGCTTGCGTCCGACCTTGACCTCGACGGCTTCCAACAATTCCTTGTCACCGTCGCGCTTGATGCGCAGCAACCACTGCTTGCCGTCTTTGTCCAACAAGGTTTTCGGGTTGACGGCCAAGACCGGCTGCTGCTCGGCCGGCGTCGGCGCCTTGGACAAAAAGCTGACCTTGGCGCTCATCTCCGGCAGGATGCGCGGGTCGAGCTTGTCGAAGCGGATCTTGGTCATCACCGTGGCCTTGGCGCGGTCCACCGTCGGCACGATGCCGGCGACCTGGCCGGTGAAGCGCATCTCGGGCAGCGCATCCAGCGTGATCTCGACCGGCTGGCCCTTGGTCGCCTTGGCCAGGCTGCCCTCGGATACATCGGCCTCGACCTCCAGCGTGGTCAGGTCGGCCATGGTGACGACCGCACCTTGCGAGCCCGAGGCGTTAGAGAAGGGCGTGATCATGTCGCCGACATTGGCGTTCTTGTTCAGCACCACGCCGTCAAACGGTGCGCGGATTTCGGTGTAGTCGCGGGCGACGTTTTGCACCGCCAACAAGGCCTGCGCCTGACCCTGGCTGGCTTGCGCCTGACCCACGCTGGCTTGGGCTGCGGCCACGCCGGCGCGGGCGGCGTCAAGCCGGCGCTGGTTGGCGTCAAGTGCTTGAGCCGACACAAAGCCCTGCGCCTGCAGGCTCTTGCTGCGCTGCATCTCTGCCTCGGCATTTCCGAGTTCGACGCCGGCCTGTTGCGCCTGCGCCTGCGCTTGGCGCAGGCCGGCCTCGGCCTGGCGTACGCCGGCCAGGGCGGTGCCGATGGAGGCCTGCACATCGCTGGCGTCAAGGCGAGCGATCAGATCGCCTTTTTTGAGCAGACTGCCCTCGCGCACATTCAGCTCGATCAGCCGGCCACTGCCCTTGGAGGCCACCGCCGCGCGGCGTTGCGCGACCACGTAGCCGGAAGCCGTTAGCTGCAGGTATTGCTGCGAGGGGTAGCTCTGCAGCACGGTGCTGGCCTGCACCGCCGGTTTGGACGGCATCAAGAACGCGGTCAGCGAGCCCAAAACGACGGCTCCCCCCAAGATCCAGGGCCAGGTCTTGCGCGGGCGCTTGACCTGGGCTGTCGAGGCTTGGCGGTCAATCTTCAATTGACCCAAAGATGCGGGAGTTGCGTCAGCCATGGTGGGAGTGAGGTCTCAATTTGAATCAACGGGGCGGATCTTGCCATGCGCGCCGGGGTTTTGCTGTGCCAAGAGATGAATTGCCCTTGACCGGCGCGAGCGGCGAGTTTGGCGGATGGGCGGGTAGGATTCGCGCTCTAACGAGTGAGCCTGGTTGCCCCGTCCATGTTTTTGAGAACTTTATTTGTCATGCTGCTGGCTCCCTTGGCTGTTGGGGTGGCAGCGCCGGCCCGTGGCCAAGAGGCCGAGCTCAGCTGCCAAAGCAAGTTCTCGGTCGAGCAAGTGATTGAGGACTTGAATGCTTTTCGAGCCCAGCCGCGCAGCTGTGGGCCGCAGGGTTTTGGGCCGGCCGGCCCCTTGCGCTGGGACGGCCGGCTGGCGCAAGTGGCGCAGCGCCATGCGGCCGAGCTGGCGCAGGGCGATCTGCTCAACCATCTGTCAAGCAATGGTCGCACGCTGCGGGAGCGCCTGCGAGGGAATGGCTATTTGGCCTACCGCCTGGGCGAAAACTTGGCCGCGGGCCAAGAGAGCCTGGACGAGGTGTTGCAGACTTGGATCGTCAGCGCCAAACATTGCGAAAACATCATGCAGGCCGACTTTCGCGATGTCGCGCTGGCCTGTGCAGGCGGGCCCGGCAAACATGGGCGTTACTGGGTGCTGAATCTGGGCCGCTCGGTGCGCGACTGAGGCGCTTAGATCCAACCCAGATCGATCGCGCGCAACACTGCTTGAGTCCGGTCCCGCACCCCCATTTTTGAGAACACCGAGGAGCAGTGGTTCTTGATCACGCCCTCACTATTGCCCAGCAGCGCGGCGATCTCGGTATTGCTGCGCCCACTGGCCACCAGGCGCAGCACTTGCAGCTCCTTGGGCGACAGCGGGTCGGGCTGCTCGGTCGCCACAAAAGAGCGCTCAGCCGCCGCGACCGGCCGCTCCATGCGGGCCGTCAGCGAGGGGCGCAGCGCGGTGCCGCCGTTCATCACCTCGCGCAGCGACTGCAGCAGGGTGTCGGGGCTGATCGCCTTGAGCAAAAAGCCGCGCGCGCCGGAGCGCACCGCTTCGTCAAAAATGCCCGCGTCGTCAAAGGTGGTCAGCAACACGACAGGGATGTTCAGGCCGCGCGCCGCCAGCGCTCGGATCAGGCCCAGCCCGTCCAGCCGCGGCATGCGCATATCCGACAAGACGATGTCGGGCGTTTGCTCCAGGCCTTGGGCGGCGATCATGTCAAGCGCCTCGGCGCCGTCGCCGGCCTCGCCGACGATGGCAATCTCGTCGCTCAAAGCGAGCAGGCCCTTGAGCGCCTCGCGCACCAGTTGCTGGTCCTCCACCAGCATCAGTTTGATCAGCGCTTGACTCATACCGTCCTTCCAGGGTGTTCGGGGCTAACTTGTACTTCGCGCGGGCAACGCAGCTCAATTCTGAAACCCGGCCGGCAGCGCGTCACGGCCATCCGGCCGCCTAGCTCTTGCATCCGTTCGGCCATGCCTTGCAAGCCGTTGCCGGCTTTGAGTTGCGGCGCGCCGCGGCCATCATCGTCGATGCTGACGAAGATCTCTTGGCTGTCCTGGCCCGCCAGCAGGTCCAAGGCTATGTGCACCGTGGCCGCGCGCGCATGTCGCACGCTGTTGGTGACGGCCTCCTGCACGCAGCGCAAGAGCGCGTGGGCGACGCGTGGGCCGAGGTCGCGCGCGGCCGGGGCGATGTCGAGTGCGATGCGGGTGCTGGCGATGCCGTCGGCCAGCGCTTGCAGCGCGCTGGTGAGGTCAATGCGGGGCGCGCTGCGCTGCTGTGATACCGCCTCACGCACATCGGCCAGCAGGCCGGCGGCGTTCGCGCGCGCCTTGTCCACCGCCAGCAGCGCGCCGCCCGCGTCGCGGCGCTGCAGCAAGGCGCTGCCCAGTTGCAGCTGCAGATTCAGGGCGGTCAAGTGATGGCCGACCACATCATGCAGCTCGCGCGCCATCATGGCGCGCTCGCTGAAGCGCAGCTGTTCGGCCTGTAATTGCTCGCCGCTCAAGCGTTCGGCCAGCATCACCTGCAGCCAGCGGCGCTTTTCAGCCTCGGCGGCCACCATGCGCCCCAAGCCGAAGGCCATGCCGTGCAGCGCCACCATCGCCATCAGCAAACCCAAGCCGTCCAACCAAGCGGGTATGGCGGTGTCTGTTTGCGCCAAGGCGGGCAAGGGCAGCAGGCGGTAAAGGGCCAGGTTGATGGCGATTTGAGCGAGGGCGAACAAAAAAGCCGGGCGCGCCCGCAACAAGACCGCCGCCAAGGCGGTGACTAAAAAAGGTAGGCCGGGCGTCACGCTGATGGCCAACAGGTTGACCCAAATCAGCCGCGCCAAGGCATGGCGGGGCGGCTGATCGGTGCTGGCATCGCGGGCCAGGCACCAGTAGGCCCAGGCGAACAGCAGCACCAGCGCAAAGCAGCCCAGCAGCAAGGCTGCGTCGTTGCTGGCGCCGCCCAAGCGCAGGTACAAGGCGGCGATCGCGCCGTCATAGGCGTCGGTTTGAAAGCCCAGCAAGGCCGCCACCGTGGCCGCCAACTCGAGCGCGCAGACCGCCAAGACGGCGACGCGCAGTGCCACGCTGGGCTGGGCGAAGCGGGCGAGCAAGCGGTCGAAAGTATTCAAGGGAAGGCCAGATTCAAAAAACCCGCAAGCGTGCCACAGCAGGGCCGAATTGCCCCGTGCCCTTGGTCATGGCGACTCTGGAACTTGCGCAATGACACCGCCGCCGAGGCAGACTTCGCCGTCGTACAGCACCGCGCTTTGACCCGGCGTGACGGCCCACTGCGCCTGCTCAAAGCTGAGGCCGAATTGCCCCGCAGCGGGCGATGCGGGGTTGAATTCGCAGGCGGCATCGCTTTGCCGGTAGCGGGTCTTGGCGGCGATGTGGCCGGCGCCGGGGGGCTGCGTGCTGGTCCAGCTGATGTCGTCGGCAATCAGCGTGTGGCTGAGCAGCCAGGGGTGCTGATGGCCTTGCACCGCATACAGCGTGTTGTTGGCCATGTCCTTCTTGGCCACAAACCAAGGCGAGTGGTCGCCGCCGCCGCGCGCCGCTCCCTTGTCCTTCAGCCCGCCAATGCCGAGGCCTTGGCGCTGCCCCAGGGTGTAGAAAGACAGTCCCACATGCTCGCCGATCTTGCGGCCGCGCTCGTCTTTGATGGGGCCGGGTTGATGGGCCAGGTAGCGGTTCAAGAACTCCCGGAACGGCCGCTCGCCGATGAAACAGATGCCGGTCGAGTCCTTTTTGCGCGCGTTGGGCAGCTTGATCTCGTCGGCGATGCGGCGCACCTCGGTCTTGTGCAGCTCGCCGACGGGGAACAGTGTCTTGGCCAGCTGCGCCTGGTTCAAGCGGTGCAAGAAGTAGCTTTGATCCTTGCTGTTGTCGACGCCTTTGAGCAATTGCACTTGACCAGCCAACTCACGAACCCTGGCGTAGTGACCCGTTGCTATCTTCTCTGCGCCCAGCCGCATCGCATGGTCCAAAAAGGCCTTGAACTTGATTTCGGCGTTGCACAGGATGTCGGGGTTAGGCGTGCGGCCGGCCTGGTACTCGCGCAAAAAGGTCGCAAAGACGCGGTCCTTGTAGTCGGCGGCGAAGTTGACATGCTCGATCTCGATGCCGATCACATCGGCGACCGCCGCCGCGTCGATGAAGTCGATATTGGACGAGCAGTACTTGCCGTTCTCGCCATCATCGCTGTCGTCATCTTCCCAATTCTTCATGAAGATGCCGATCACCTCATGGCCCTGCTGTTTGAGCAGATAGGCGGTGACGGCGGAATCCACGCCGCCGGAGAGGCCGACGACGATGCGTTGCTTTTTGTTGCTCATGCCGAATTGTCCCGCATCAACTCAAGACTTGATCAAGG